>CAMCZJ010000122.1 GCA_945886995.1 Asaia bogorensis | reverse complement strand
GTGATGTTGCGGATTTCGCCTTCGATGGTGGAACCCACCGGATGCGCTTCCACGAACAGCTCCCACGGGTTGCCCTGCGCCTGCTTGAGGCCCAAGGAAATGCGGCGCTTCGGTTCATCCACATCCAGGATGATCACATCCACCTGTTCAGAGGTGGCGACGATCTTGCCAGGATGCGCGTTCTTCTTGGTCCAGGACATTTCGGACACATGGACCAGGCCTTCAACACCGGCTTCAAGCTCCACAAAGGCGCCGTAGTCAGTGATGTTGGTCACGCGGCCTGAGAACTTCGCACCGACCGGATACTTCAGCGCCACACCATCCCACGGATCGGACATGAGCTGCTTCATGCCAAGGCTGATGCGCTGCGTATCTTGATTGAAGCGGATCACCTGCACCTTGACGGGCATACCAATGGTGAGGGCTTCGGATGGGTGGTTGATGCGCCGCCAAGCGATATCGGTCACATGCAGCAGGCCATCCACGCCGCCCAGGTCCACGAAGGCGCCGTAATCGGTGATGTTCTTCACGACCCCATCCAGGATCATGCCTTCCTTGAGGCCCTGGATCAGTTCGCTCCGCTGTTCCGCACGGGTTTCTTCCAGAACGGCGCGGCGGGAGACAACGATATTGCCCCGCGCGCGATCCATTTTCAGGATCTGGAAGGGCTGGGCCTGGCCCATCAGCGGCATCACATCGCGCACCGGGCGGATATCCACTTGCGAACCGGGCAGGAAGGCAACCGCCCCACCCAGATCCACCGTGAAGCCACCCTTCACGCGGCCAAAGATCACGCCATTCACGCGAATGCCGGCCTGGTGGGATTTTTCCAAAGTGGTCCAGGCTTCTTCGCGCCGGGCTTTTTCGCGCGACAGCACGATGGAACCATCGCGGTCTTCATAGCGCTCGACGAAAAGCTCATAGACATCGCCGGACTTCACTTCGGGCTTCTGGCCCGGGGCAGCGAATTCCTTGAGCGGCACGCGGCCTTCGCTCTTCAGGCCGACATCAACAACGGCGAAATCGCCGTCCACACGAATAACGCGCCCGGTAACAACAGAGCCCGCGAAACCCGTATCCGGGCCAAGCGTGGCATCAAGGAGCGCGGCAAAATCCTCCACGCCAGCATTGGCGAGGCTGGTGGCAGTAGCCATGAAATCTATGTGTCCTGTACGGGCCGCAATGCGGCCATTTGGGTCTGCGCCCTTCCGCCCGCGGGGGAAGCACGGCTTGGCCCAGGCGCGCCGCGCCGGAAGGCCCTGTTGGGATGGGCGGAATAACGGACCACCCTTTACCGGCCCAAAAGCGGGCAACGCCATGTTTTCCACCCTGACGCGTTAGGGGGGCTTTAGGGCCTGATAGCTTGGCGCGTCAAGCAGATTCAAGCTTTTGCCGGATCAAGGCCAGCGCAGCCTGGAAGGCTTGGCCAGCATCTAACGCCGTTGTGTCAATTTCCAGCGCATCAGGGGCGGGTTTCAGGGGGGCCACGGGGCGATTGGCATCTTGCGCATCGCGGTCGCGGATTTCGGCTTCCACCTGGGCAGGGTCGGCGGCGACACCACGGGCGGTCAGTTCCAGAAACCGCCGGCGGGCGCGCTCAGCAACACTCGCGGTGATGAACAGTTTCACCTGTGCATTGGGGAAGACTACGGTGCCGATATCCCGCCCGTCCAGCACGGCGCCCTGAGCGGCGCCAAAGCGGCGTTGGAAATCGAGCAAGGCAGCGCGTACCGCGGGGATGGCGGCGACCTTGCTGGCCGCCATGTCAGCCAAGGACCCGCGCAAATCGCCGCGCGCGAGGTCTTCGGCCGTCAGCGCGCGGGCTTCTGCTTCGGCGATGCGGGCATCCTGCGGGTCTATGCCGCGATCCAGCACGCGCCGCCCAACGGCGCGATACAGCAGGCCGGTATCCAGATAGGGCAGGCCAAGCTCGGCAGCGAGGCGCCGGGCCAGCGTGCCCTTGCCCGCGGCGGCAGGGCCATCAACGGCGATAACCGTGCCGGCAGGTAGCCTCATGCGGCGCGGATCGCTTCCGTGCCGGCCAGGCGGTTCATCAGCGCGGCAAAACCAGGGAAGGAGGTATCAATGAAGCTCGCGTCATCCACCGTCACGGGGTTTTGCGTGCCAAGGCCCATGACCAGCGCAGCCATGGCGATGCGGTGATCCATATGCGTGGTGACCAGCCCGCCGCCGGCAGGCGGTGCGCCCGTGCCATGGACCAGAAGGTCATCGCCCTCAATGCTCACCTTGGCGCCATTGGCTTGGAGCAAGGCGGCGGTGGCGGCCAGACGGTCGCTTTCCTTCACACGCAATTCAGCAAGCCCGCGCATGCGCGTGGTACCCTTCGCGAAGGAAGCTGCCACGGCCAGGATCGGGTATTCGTCAATCATGGAAGGTGCGCGCCCTGGTGGCACATCCACGGCCTTCAGCGCGGTATATTCGGCGATGATATCGCCCACCGGCTCCCCCCCTTCGATTCGGGCGTTTTGGATTTTAAGCGCGGCGCCCATTTCGCGCAGCGTCGTGAAAAGCCCGGTGCGCAGCTGATTGAGCCCGATTTGCGTCAGGCTGATGCGTGAGCCCGGCACCAGGAGCGCCGCCACCAGCGGGAAGGAGGCCGAGGATGGGTCGCCCGGCACGCTGATGGGGGCGGCCTTCAATTCCGGCTGGCCATCCAGGCGAATGACGCGGCCTTCATCCGTGTCTTCCACCGCCACCATGGCGCCGAAATGGCGCAGCATATTTTCGGTGTGATCGCGCGTTGGTTCCGGTTCCACCACGCGGGTGATGCCGGGCGCGCATAGCCCCGCCAGCAGGCAGGCGCTTTTAACCTGGGCGGAGGCGACAGGCAGGCGGTAATCCAGCGGCAGGGGGTCCACCGCGCCGTGCACGGCCAATGGCAGGCGCCCGCCTTCACGGGTCCAAAATTGGGCGCCGGTGGCGGAAAGCGGGTCGGTCACGCGCTTCATGGGCCGGCGCCTGAGTGAGGCATCACCCGTCATCACCGCAAAGAGCGGATGGCCGGACAGGAGGCCGAGCAGCAGGCGGGCAGCCGTGCCGGAATTGCCCATATCCAGCACATCGGCGGGCTCGGTCAGGCCACCAACGCCACGGCCGGAGACACGCCATTGGCCGGGGCTGAGCTTTTCAACCTCGGCCCCCAAGGCCTGCATGGCGGCGGCGGTGCGTAGCACATCCTCACCTTCCAAAAGCCCGGAGATGTCGGTGGTGCCAATTGCCAGCGCGCCAAACATCAGGGCGCGGTGGCTGATGGATTTATCGCCGGCGACCCCCGCCTGGCCCGAGAGCGGGGCGGCGGGTTTGCTGGCGCGGAAGGGGCGGGGCGGGGCGTTCGACATAGGGGGCGTTTGACATGGCAGGGCCGGGCATGGCAATGCGCGCGTCCCTGTTTTTACGGGATCGCTTTGGGTCATGCCGGGGTGGTTCCTTTGCAAAACCGCGCCCAGCGGAATTCAAGAGGCGTTCCCATGGCGAAGCCAGAACTCGGCCTGAAGCGGACCTGCGTTGCTTGCGGCGGGAAGTTTTATGATTTGACCCGCGCACCGGCGGTCTGCCCGAAATGCGGCACGGAACAGCCGGTGGAGCAGCCCCGGCTGCGCCGTTCTGGTCAGAACCCGCTGGATGAGCGGGTGAAGAAGGCCCCCGGCACGCCGGAGGCCGAGACCGATGATATCGAAGTGGAAGATATCGAAGGCGATGAAGCGATCGAGGACGCGGAAGAGCTGGAAGATGACGCCGAGGATATCGGCGAGGATATCGAAGTCGGCACGGATCGCGACGAAGAACAGTAATTGCGTTTAGCGGGCCTTATCTCACCCGCTTTTCTCGTGATGGGCGCGCCAATCGCCTGAGGCGATGATCGGCGTGCCTGTCAGTGTTTCTGGCGCCATCACATAGGCCCAGGCGCGGCGGCGCTGCCCTGCGTGATCTGTCACTGTCATGATGGTGCGGCGATACATGCCGGAAGGGCTGCCATCCGGCGCGGCATCTTCAATTTCATCCAGAATCGGCAAGGCTTTGGCGATATCCTTGAAGCTTAGGATTTCGCCGCGAATGGGTGTGGGCTCGCCCAGGGTCAGTGCGGGGTAATCGCCAAGATCGAATAGCGTGCCGGTGGCTTCTGCCGGCGTGATGGCGGAGATGCCGGCCTTGGCCGCCGGGGCATGCCAGAAGCCGCCTTCCATGAGCGTGCCATAGACAAAGACATCCGCCAGGTGGTGGCAGCCTTCCTCGCCACGCGCGGCGGCTTCCAAAGGCTGCGGATGCAGGCCATGGGCGGCGAAGCCGCGCCGGACTGCCTGCACATAGGCGGCGGGTGGGGCAACAAAACCCTGCTGGCGTTCGGGTGCGACCTGATAGGCAACGGCTTCCAGCGCCTGGCCATTGGGACGGATGATGTGGCGCAGGCGGCGCTGATAGGCGTGGGGTGCGCCTTCCTTCTGATCCAGCGCTTCCCAGCCGGCTTCGGTGACTTCCAAGACCACGCCTTCGACAAAGCCGCCAAGCCGCGTTTGGAAATTCAGCACGCCGCCGCCGCGACCGCGGCCAAAAAAGTCAAAGGCCAATTGCGCATCGGGCAGAATGCCGGGGCCAATCGGGCGGATCGCCGCCGGGTCATGGCCGTTCCGTGCGCACCAATCGCGCCAATCAAGCGCGTCGGTATTGGAGCCATAGGCGAAGCTGTAGCTGGGAATCATGGGCGGTTAGCGGAGTGCTAAAACCAAAAGCATCAGGCTACCAAGCGCGATGCGATAATAGCCAAAGGGCGTGAAGCCGATGCGCCCGATCAGCGCCAGCACGGCGCGCACGGTGATGAAGGCAACAATGAAAGCGGCGACGAAGCCAACCGCGATTTGGCCGAAGGCGCTTGGGTCAATCTCAGCGCGCACTTTCCACAGGCTGTAGAAGCTGGCGGCGAACATGGTGGGGATGGCGAGCACGAAGGAGAATTCGGCGGCAGTGCGCCTTTCCACGCCGATCAAAAGCGCGGTGATGATCGTCGCACCGGAACGCGATGTGCCCGGGATCATCGCCAGCGCCTGGCCAAACCCGACCAGCAGGGCGGCTAGGGGGCCGATTTCCGGCACGCTATGAATGCTGGGCGCTGGGCGCAGTTTTTCGATGGCGATGATGGCAATGCCGCCCAAAATGAGCGCCACGGACACGACCCAGGGATTGAACAGCAGGCTGGTGATGGTCGTGTGGAACAGAAAGCCAATGATCGCCGCCGGCATGAAGGCGAGCATGAGATTGATGACGTAATAGCGTTCCCGCCCCGGACGCCACATGCCGCGCAAGAGATCCAAAATCAGCGCGCGATAAATCCAGCACACGGCAAGAATGGCACCAAGCTGGATGGAGATTTCAAAAACCTTGCCGGGCGGGCCCTGAAAGCCAATCAATTCGCCAAGCAGGATCAAATGCCCGGTCGAGGAAATGGGCAGGAATTCAGTGAAACCTTCAACAACGCCCATCAGCAGGGCGGAGAAAAGGGCGCTCAGGTCCATGCGCTTCATCCATATCCGGCGCGGGCTGGCTGCCCGATTCGCGGTGGAGCATTTTCAAGCCAAGTGGAACACTTGGCGACTCGGAAAATGCGACCAAACTCGCAGGGATGGTTGCGCCGGGGCGCGGCGCCTGTCCACGCCCCGGCAGATGGATTCTCGGAGTATTTTCAAGCCAAGTGGAACACTTGGCGCCTCGGAAAATACGACCAGACTAAATATTCAGTAACGGTATTGTTCGGCCTTGAAGGGGCCTTGCGTATCCACGCCGATATAGCCGGCCTGCTGCGCGGTGAGTTGCGTCAGCGTCGCGCCAACCTTCGCCAGATGCAGCGCTGCCACCTTCTCATCCAAATGCTTCGGCAGGGTATAGACCTTGCGCTCATACTTGGAAGTATTGGTCCAGAGTTCGATCTGCGCGAGTACCTGGTTGGTGAAGGAAGCCGACATCACGAAGGAAGGATGGCCCGTGGCATTGCCAAGGTTCACCAGGCGACCTTCGGACAGAAGAATAATGCGCTTCTGGTCAGGGAATTCGATTTCATCCACCTGCGGCTTCACATTATCCCACTTCATATTGCGCAAACCCGCCACCTGAATTTCGGAATCGAAATGCCCGATATTGCAGACAATGGCGCGGTGCTTCATGGCGCGCATGTGATCAACCGTGATCACATCCACATTGCCTGTCGCCGTCACGAAAATATCCGCCATCGGTGCGGCCTGTTCCATGGTGACAACCTGGTAGCCTTCCATGGCGGCTTGCAGGGCGCAGATGGGGTCAACCTCGCTCACCATCACGCGGCAACCGGCATTACGCAGCGACGCGGCAGAACCCTTGCCCACATCACCAAAGCCGCACACCATGGCGACCTTGCCGGCCATCATCACATCAGTGCCGCGACGGATCGCATCCACCAAGGATTCACGGCAGCCATAAAGGTTATCGAATTTCGACTTGGTCACGCTGTCATTCACATTGATCGCGGGGAACAGCAGGCGCCCTTCCTTGGCCATCACATAAAGCCGATGAACACCCGTGGTGGTTTCTTCCGAAACACCCTTGATGGCGGCGGCAAGTTTCGCGAACCAGCCGGGCTTGGTCTTCAGGCATTTCTTGATGAGGGCGAAGAACACTTCTTCTTCCTCATTCGTCGCCTTATCCAGGAACGCGGTATCGCCCTGTTCGGCGCGGAGCCCATAATGCACGAGCAGCGTCATGTCGCCGCCATCATCGAGCAGCACATTCGGCTCCCCGCCATCGGCCCATTCCAGCGTGCGCTGCACATATTCCCAATATTCGGGGAGGGTTTCGCCCTTCACGGCGAAAACCGGCGTGCCGGTTTCGGCAATGGCAGCAGCGGCATGATCCTGGGTTGAGAAGATATTGCAGGAAGACCAGCGCACATCGGCGCCAAGGTGCTTCAGGGTTTCAATCAGCACCGCCGTTTGGATGGTCATGTGCAGGCAGCCCGCGATGCGGGCGCCCTTGAGTGGCTTGGCGGCGCCATACTCGGCGCGCACCGCCATCAGGCCGGGCATTTCATCCTCGGCCATGGCAATTTCCTTCCGCCCCCAGGCGGCGAGGGAAAGGTCCTTAATGACGTAGTCTTGGGCGGCCATGGCGAAATCTCCTTGATTCTGGCGCGGCGGGTAACACGGGTTGGGGTGCAGGGCTAGAGGGAAAGAAGAATATAAAGATACCTTTATGTCTTTTTCAGGCTGGCCCCTTTTGAATGGCAAGCTAAGCTCAGCACCCAAACCCCAGGGAGGCGCTTATGGCCGAACAAAGCTTAGGCATTCTTGAACAACGGCGGATCGAAGCCGCCTTCGCCAAGGGCATTTATGAGGAAATGAAGGCGCAGCTCGGCGAGGAGAAGGCGAAATCCATCCTATCCGCCGCCATCATCAAGCTTGCCAAGGAAACCGCCGCCGAGATGGCCAAGCAGGGACCGGACGGGAAACCTTCCTTGGAGCATTTCATCTCCCTCCAGCCGCTTTGGACCAAGGGAGATGCGCTGCAAATTGAGACGATCCGCAAGGATGCCAAGCATTACGATTTCAACGTGACGCGATGCCGTTATGCCGAGATGTATCGCGCCATGGGGCTGGCGGAGCTTGGCGCGATTCTGTCTTGCAATCGCGATGGGGCGTTTTGTGAGGGCTATGACCCGAAACTGAAGCTGGAACGCACGCAAACCATCATGGGCGGCGCAAGCCACTGCAATTTCCGTTACCGGTATGAGGAATAGGTTCCCCCCAGGGTAATTTCCGTAGGGGGACAGTAGGGCGGAAGCCTATTCGCCCTTGATGCCGGTGCTACGCGCAAGCGCGGTGTAATGCGCGATTTCGGCGCGCACGAAATCTTCCATCTGCTGTGGCGTTGATGGCGCGGGCGTGGCGCCGGCCGCTTGCAGGCGTTGCGCTAATTCTGGCCGCGCCAAGGCGTGATGGAAAGCAGCCGCGATGCGCGCGCGGCGATCAGCCGGCAGCCCCGCCGGGCCGGCCAGCGCATGCCAATCCAACGTGCGATAGCCAGGCATTGAAAGCGCATCTGCCACTGCTGGCAGGTTCGGGAATTCGGCGGAGCGTTCCGCGCCGCTGACTGCAAGGCCGCGTACCGTACCCGCCTGCACCATGGGCATGACTGAAGCGAAAGTGGCGAAGCTGAAGGCGACATCGCCGCTGGCAAGCGCCTGGCTGGCTGGGCCGCCGCCGCGATAGGGCACATGCACGAAACTCACGCCAAGCCTTTGCCCAAAATCCGTCACGCCAAATTCCTGCCAGCCGCCAGGGCCAGAGGTGGAATAGGTAAGCCCCCCAGGTGTGGCGCGCGCCAGCGCCACCAGATCCTGCAAGTTTTGCACGGGCGATTTCGCAGGCACTGCGACCAGCGCCGGCATATGGATGACAAGCGTGATGGGCGCGATATCGCGCATGGGATCGAAGGGCAGGTTGCGTTGCAGCGCGGCCATCCCCGCATGGGCGCTGACAATGATCGCCAGCGTATAGCCATCAGGTGCGGCGCGCACCAATTCCTGTGTCGCGATCATGCCGCTGGCGCCGGGGCGATTTTCAATCACCAAGGGCTGGCCGAGATGTTCCGAAATGCTTTGCTGCAGGATGCGCGCCACCACATCCGTCGCCCCGCCTGGCGCAAAGCCCAGCAATAGCCTTACCGGGCGCGTGGGGTAGGCGGTTGATGGCGCCGTGCCTTGCGCGAAGGCCATGGGCGAAAGCCAGGCCAGCGCCATTAGCGCAAAAGCCATGCGCCGGATGGTGCCAAAAGACCAAGTTGCGAATGCCTGGACCATGCTGCGCTTCCCCTTGATGCTGCCGCCCGAGTTCAACGGGTGGAATTTTGTGAAAGCTAGCCACGCCTTCCCTATTCAGGCAACCGAAATGGGTGAAGACTGACTGGCGTTGGGACGATAGCATGATGGGGGCCGGCAATGGCTGAAGGGTTGATCGGTTTTCTGGGACTTGGCGCCATGGGCGGGCCGATTGCGACGCGCATGGCGGATTGGGCGCAGCGCAATCCAGGCAAACGCATTCTTGTATTTGACCCGCGGCCAGAGGCGATGCACCGCGCCACGCAAGCCGGCGCGGAAGCTGTTGATTCGGTTGTTGCCGTTGCCGCGCGATGCAAGGTGGTTTTTGCTTGTCTGCCGAGTGCTGAAACCTCTGAAAAGGTAGCATTGGGTGCGGGCGGGATTGCCGCTGCGGCATCAGGTGGCGTGCGCACCTATATCGAAATGTCCACGATTGGCAGCGCGGCGATGCAGCGCATTGCAGCGGGGCTTGCTGAAAAGGGCATTGCGTTGATTGATGCGCCAATCAGCGGCGGCGTGCCGGGGGCAGAATCAGGCGCGCTTGCTGT
>CAMCZJ010000121.1 GCA_945886995.1 Asaia bogorensis | reverse complement strand
GTGCGCCTGTCGCTGTGGCATTCGCGTGCACCTGAAGGATGGGCGGGTTCGCTATATTGAAGGCAATCCCGATCATCCGGTGAATAAGGGCGTGCTCTGCGGCAAGGGCAGCGCCGGCATCATGACGCAGTATAGCCCCGCGCGTTTGCAGGCCCCGCTGAAGCGGGTTGGGCCGCGCGGTTCTGGCGAGTATGCCGAGATTTCCTGGGATGAGGCGATGGATATCGCCACCAATGCCTTGAAGAAGGTGCGTGAAACAGACCCGAAGCGGCTCGCTTTCTTCACCGGGCGCGACCAGTCCCAATCGCTCACGGGGTTTTGGGCCGCGCAATTCGGCACGCCCAATTTCGCCGCGCATGGCGGCTTTTGTTCGGTCAACATGGCCGCCGGCGGGCTTTACACCATAGGCGGTTCCTTCTGGGAATTTGGCGAACCTGATTGGGAGCGCGCGAAATACTTGCTGATCCTTGGCGTGGCTGAGGATCATGATTCCAACCCGATCAAAACTGGCCTTGCTGCGCTGAAGCAGCGCTGCGCCAAGGTGGTTTCCGTCAATCCCGTGCGTACGGGCTATTCCGCCATTGCCGATGAATGGGTGGGCATCCGCCCCGGCACGGATGGGCTTTTCGTCATGGCGCTGATCCATGAATTGCTGCGCCATGATTGGGTGGATTCCGAATTCCTGGTCCGGCACACCAATGCGCATTGGCTGGTGGTGCGCAATCCGAGCGGCGCGGATGATGGGCTTTTTGTGCGGGACGCTGATGGCAAACCGCAAGCTTGGGATCGCGCGCGCGGTGCCATGGATGCCGCCGCCGCTGATCTTTCCCCGGTGCTGGTCGGTGATTTCACTCTGCCTGATGGCCGCATAGCGCGCCCAGTGTTTCACTTAATGGCGGAACGCTATCTGGGCGCTGAATATGCGCCGGAAGCGGTGGCGGAACGTTGCGGCTTAGATGCGGATCGCATTCGCCGCATCGCCGCTGAGATGGCCGATGTGGCCTTCAACCAGACCATCACGCTCGATCAACCCTGGACGGATACGCTGGGTCGTCGGCATGAGAAAATGGTGGGTCGCCCTGTCGCGCTGCACGCCATGCGCGGCATCAGCGCCCATTCCAACGGCTTTCATACCTGCCGTGCACTGCATATTCTGCAAATGCTGCTGGGTGCGATAGATACGCCAGGTTCCTGGCGCTATAAGGCGCCTTTCCCGCGGCCCATCCCGCCGGGGCCTGGTCCTGCCGGCAAAAATTCAAAACCGAATACGCCACTCGCCGGCAATATCCTGTCCTTCACCCATGGGCCGGATGATTTGCTGGTGAATGATGATGGCTCACCCATTCGCATTGATCATTCCTTTTCCTGGGAAGCGCCGCTTGGTCTGCATGGCATGATGCATACCGTGATCGGTAATGCCGCGAAGGGCGACCCGTATAAGATTGATGTGCTGTTCATGTTCATGGCGAATATGGCCTGGAACAGCGCGATGAACCCGCTGGAGACGATTGAATGTCTCACGGCCAAGGATGAAAGCGGCGACTACGTCATCCCTACCGTGATCTATTCCGACGCGTTTTTCAGCGAAACCGTGCCCTATGCCGATCTGATTCTGCCGGACACAACCTATCTGGAACGCTGGGATTGCATTTCCATTCTGGATCGCCCGATTGGATCTTCGCATGGGCCGGGCGATGCCATTCGCCAGCCCGTGCTGAAGCCGGATCGTGATGTGCGCCCCTTCCAGGATGTGCTGATTGAATTGGGCGCGCGGCTTGGCCTACCCGCCTTCACCAAGGAAGATGGCAGCCCGCGCTTCAAGGATTACGCGGATTACATTGTCAATCACGAACGCATGCCGGGCGTTGGCCCGCTTGCCGGTTGGCGTGGCGAGGATGGCACAGCGAAAGGGGTCGGCAAGCCCAACCCGGATCAGTTGCAGCGCTATATCGAAAATGGCTGCTTCTGGCGGCATAATTTCTCCGCCGAGGAAAGCTATTTCAAGCATTCCAACAAGCTCTATCTGGAAAACGCCAAGGCGATGGGGCTGATTGGCAAGTCTGATCAGATCGTTCTGCAGATCTGGTCAGAACCCTTGCAGAAATTCCGCTTGGCCGCGGAAGGGCATGGCGCGAAGCAACCGCCGGAAGCGCTGCGTGAGCGCGTGCGCACCTACTGCGACCCGCTGCCCTTCTGGTATGCGCCGCTGGAGCAAGTTGCGCATGATGTCTCAGGCTTTCCTTTCTCGGCCGTCACGCAGCGCCCCATGGCGATGTATCATTCCTGGGGTTCGATGAATGCCTGGCTCCGGCAAATCCATGGCGCCAATCGCCTGTACATGAGCCGCGCAAAAGGCGAGGCTATGGGCATTGCGCAGGATGATTGGGTCTGGGTCGAAAGCCGCAATGGCCGCGTGAAGGGACAAGTGACGCTGATGGAAGGCGTGAACCCCGACACCGTCTGGACCTGGAACGCCATCGGCAAACGCGCCGGTGCCTGGATGTTGAGCCCTGATGCTGCGGAAGCGCAGCGTGGTTTTTTGCTCAATCACGTCATCAGCGAATGGCTGCCCGCGCAGACGGGCCCGCGTTTGGCCAATGCTGATCCCATCACGGGTCAGGCCGCCTGGTATGATTTGCGCGTAAACATCAAAAAATGTGCGCGCGGTGAGGAAGGCATCACTGCGCCCCATCCCAGCGCGCTGAAGCCGCCGCCCAATATGCCCGAACCACCCGATATTCTGCGCTTCAATGCAGGAGATAAAAAGCCATGACATCCCTGCCCACACCCACACCGGGTGCCAAGAAGCTTGGCCTGGTGATTGATCTGGATACCTGTGTCGGCTGCCACGCCTGTGCGACGAATTGCAAGGAATGGAACACCAGCGGCCATATGGGGCCATTGCCGGATCAGCACCCTTATTCCGCAGCCCAGGAAGGCGTCTGGTTCAACCGAGTGCATGCCTATGAAGCCGGTGATGGTGATGAAGGCCGCACGGTGCATTTCCCGCGTTCGTGTCTCCATTGCGAAACGCCGGCCTGTGTGACGGTTTGCCCGACGGGGGCTTCTTACAAGCGCGCGGAAGATGGCATTGTGCTGGTCAATACGGATATGTGCATCGGCTGCCAGCTTTGCGCCTGGGCCTGCCCCTATGGCGCGCGCGAATTGGATGAAGACCAGGGCGTGATGAAGAAATGCACGCTTTGCGTTGATCGCATCTATAACGAGACGATTCCGGAAGACCGCCGCGTGCCGGCCTGCGTTTCCACCTGCCCGGCCAATGCGCGGCATTTCGGTGATCTTGGCGATCCGAACAGCGATGTTTCCAAGCTGGTCGCCGAACGCAGCGGGTATGAGCTGATGCCAGAGATGGGCTACCAGCCCGTCAATCGCTATCTGCCGCCGCGCAAGGCTTCAAGCCAGGTGAAAACCGCGCCGAAGGAAGCCGGGCCTTTGCCCAGCCAAATCACCAATCCGCTGCTGCGTTGGATGGATAAGGTGCTGTCCCGATGAAACCCGCGCCTTCGATCATTTTCTTCACCGTGGCTTCGGGCGCCGGTTATGGCTTGCTGTTCTGGCTCGCGGTGCTGAAGCCGCTTGGCCTTCTGCCGGCCAGCAGCTTGTTTGGCGCGACCGCGGCCATCCTTGCGCTGGCGCTGATTGCCGCGGGGCTATGCTCATCGCTGTTGCATCTCGGCCGGCCGGAACGCGCCTGGCGTGCGCTTAGCCAATGGCGGTCTTCCTGGCTTTCGCGCGAAGGGGTGGCGGCGCTACTGACCTTTCTGCCGGCCACGGTTTTTCTGATCGCGGTGGCGCATGATGAAACCGCGCTGATGCTGCCGGCGGGGCTGCTGTCAGCCGTCGGCGCTGTTGTTACGGTTTATTGTACGGGCATGATCTATGCCTCTCTCAAGCCCATCAAGGAATGGCATCACCCCATGGTGGCGCCAGGCTATCTGTTGTTCGCCAGTTTCTCCGGCGCCTCATTGCTCGCGATGCTGGCCATCTTCTGGGGGGGTGGCTTTTTCCCTGCGCTGGTCGCCGCAGCTCTCGGCTTGGCAGCGCTCATGTTCAAGCGCGCCTATTGGGCGAGTGTGGATGCCACACCAGCCGCCAGCACGCGCGAAACTGCGACAGGGCTTGGCTTCATTGGCAAGGTGCGCCCGCTGGAAAGCCCGCATACCGAAGCCAATTACCTGCTGCGAGAGATGGTGTTTCGCGTGGGCCGCGTGCATGCGGCGAAGCTGCGCAGTATTGCCTTGCTGCTCGGCTTCGCGCTGCCGGCGTTGCTATTCTGCGTTGCCATTATTTTGGGTGGGGGTGCGGCAGTGGCACTCGGCGTGCTTGCCGCGGCTTCCGCGCTGGCCGGGCTGCTGGTGGAACGCTGGCTGATTTTCGCTGAAGCCACCCATACCGTGGCGCTCTATTACCCTGGGCCCGGCTGAGGCTGCCTGAGCCCCACAAGCCGGGGCGCCATTGGGGAAGGTGCTCCCGGAATTGCTAGCCCAAAATTTGCCAATTCGTGCTAAGTCCCGCGTGAGATGATTGATTTTCACGCCACCGCCGCTGCCCTTGGTGCCCTGCCACGTGAAAGGGTGCATGGGCGCGTCAACGCCATCACTGGGTTGACCATCACGCTCGAAGGCTTCGGCCCTCTGGCGGCCATCGGGGATCGTGTGGCCATCACGCCGCATATTGGCAAACCTGTGATGGCAGAAATCGCGGGCTTCAGGGATGGCAAGGCGCAGGCCATCGCGCTTGGCCCGCTGACGGGGCTCACCGCCGGGATGCGCGCCACGCTGGCGCCGCGGCCCGCCTTGCCGGTTTCTGATGCTTGGCTCGGGCGCGTGCTGGACCCTATGGGTGTCCCCCTGGATGGCAGGCCCATGCCCCCGCCCGGCGCCATCCAACGCCCAACCCATGCGCCGGCGCCGGCGGCTGGCCAGCGCTCTCGTCTTGGGGTGCGCTTGCCGCTCGGCGTTCGGGTGCTTGATCTGTTCACTCCGGTGCGGCGCGGGCAAAGGCTTGGGCTTTTCGCGGCGTCCGGCGTGGGCAAATCCACGCTCATGGCCATGCTGGCGGGGGGCTTGGCAGCGGATGTGATCGTGTTTGCGCTGGTCGGTGAACGCGGGCGCGAATTGCGCGAATTCATTGAAGATGATCTGGGGCCGGAACGTCTTGCGCGCAGTGTTGTGATTTGCGCCACATCGGATAGTGCCGCGCCACTACGGCGCGAAGCCGCCTATGCCGCCACGACGGTTGCCGAACACTTCCGCGATCAGGGCCTGCAGGTGCTGCTGCTGATGGATAGCGTGACGCGCTTTGCCTTGGCGCTGCGCGAAATTGGCCTTGCGGTGGGGGAGCCGCCAGCGACGCGCGGCTATCCGCCTTCGGTTTTCACCGAATTACCGCGGCTTTTGGAACGTGCCGGGCCGGGGCCGGATAACGCACCAGGCGCCATAACCGCGCTTTTCACCGTGCTGGTGGAAGGCGATGATCATGATGAACCCGTGGCAGATGCCGTGCGCGGCATTCTGGATGGGCATGTGGTTTTGGATCGTGCGATTGCCGAAGCGGGGCGCTACCCGCCGGTGGATGTGCTGCGTTCCGTCTCCCGCAGTATGCCGGGGGTTTTGCAGGAACATGAATGGGAATTGGTGTCGGAAGCCAAGCGCCTGCTTTCCACCTATGGCGAGATCAAGGATCTAGTCCGGCTTGGCGCTTATCGCGCCGGGCATGATCCGGAAGCGGATGCGGCGGTGAAGCTTGCGCCGCGCATTGAAGCGGTGCTGCGCCAGCGCAAGGGCGATATTTCGCCGGTTGAGCAATCCTTTGCCGCGCTGGCCGAAGCGTTGGACGGCGCCTGAAAGACCTCTTCTGCCTCGACCCGCTGCCGCTGATATGCCAAACGGGGCGCAGATTTGGCGTCAGGGGGGCTTTGGGTGCCTGAGGAAAGTGTTTACCGGCTGGAATTGGCATTGCGCCGCTACTTGCCGGAACGCGTCAAAAGCGCATTGCGTCTTGGGCGCCTTGCCATGCAGCCAGTACCACCCCCGGCGCCGCAAATACCGCAGGCGCAGCTTGACGGCTGCCAGCTTCTTTGCAACCGCCACGAAATGCTGCGCCGCCTGCCGCCGGGCGGCATTATTGCGGAAATCGGCACCCATCGCGGTAGTTTCGCCCGAATCATGCTGGATACAATGGCACCAACGCGGCTGCATCTTGCCGATATCACCTTCAGCCTATGCCGCGCTGATGTTTTGGCCGACCCCCGTGTGGAACGGCATGAGGGGACATCGCTGGCCTTCCTAAGCTCCCGCGCCGATGCCAGCTTCGACATGATTTATGTGGATGCCGATCATGGCTATGATGCGGTGCGCGCCGATGCTGCGGCTGCCGCGCCCAAGGTGAAGCCGGGTGGCTTTCTGGTCTTCAATGATTTTGCACGCATCATCCGACCAGGCTTTGGTGTGCTTGGCGTGCATCAGGCGGCGTGTGAATTCGCCGTCGCGAGCGGCTGGCCTGTGGCCTTTTTCTGCCTGGAAGGTGAGGCGCTGTACGATATCGCGCTGCGCCGGCCCGAATAGGCTTCGTCGTTATTTCTCGCAGCGAATGAATACTGTGCTGGGATGGGCGCGTTCCCCCACCTCAGCCGCGCTCAATTCCGTGGATGGGCTTTCGCGCATCGTGGGTTCCACGCCGGCGCGGCGTAGAAAACCGAGAGCCTCCGTGCCCTTCACCGCGAAATTCACATTTTGCGGAATATCGCCGGTGCGTTGCGCGATGCGCTGGGCATTCAACTTTGAGACGATCACGCCCATCACATGGCCCTGACGGTCCAGCAAGGGCCCGCCGGAATTACCCTGCTGCACCGGTGCGCTGATCTGGAAATGCTGTTCGTTATTCGCAAGGCCCGCCAGCGCGCTGACTTCACCCGTTGTCAGGGTCGGCCCTGCGGCCAATAGCCCGGCCAGCGGAAAACCATAGGTGACAACGCTTTCCCCGCGCCGCACCGGATTGGCGCGGAAGGCCAGAACTGGGCCGGGGTCATTCGGCACGGCCAGCAGCGCCAGATCGCGCTGCACATCAACGCGCGCCGGCATGGTGGCGGGCAGGCTGCGGCCATCAGCGGTGCGAATGGTGATGGCGTTGCAGCCATCAATCACATGGTGATTGGTCAGCACGCGGTCCCGCGCCACAACAAACCCCGTACCGGTGGAAGCCCGCCCGCGTGCCTGCGGTGGCGCGCCGGGGGCAGGGGAAGGCGCCGCCGCGCCCGGCGGACGGCCAAGCGGCGACTGCATGGCCACAACTTTTTCCGCACAGACATCATGGCCGCGATTGATGATTTCCCGCCCATCGCTCAGCACCATGCGGAAATCAAACCGGCACCCGGCATTATCGGCTGGGCGCATATTGAACCCCGCACCGGGCGCAAGCGGCCCGCGCGTCAGCATATTGGATCCCCAATCCGGCCTGCCTGCTCGCACCGCGAAAAGCGAATGTGCCGATTGATCGGTCTGATTCAGCACACGAAAGGGCTCCGTCTGCGGCAGGGCAGGGGCGGGGGCCAGGATCAGCAGCAAAAGGGCAAGGAGCAGAGCGCGCATATAGGCCTTCTATGTCTGTATCCCTGACGCTTTCGTCAATTCCCTGTGCGTTTCCCCCAATAGGCTTGACCTTCCCATAATGGGAAGTGCCAGATGGACCCCGCCATGCCCGATGCCGCTGCCCAATTGCCGCGTCTATCTTTGCCGATTGAAGGCATGACCTGCGCAGCCTGCGCCGGGCGGGTGGAACGCGCCATTCGCAAACTCCCTGGCGTGGCTGAGGTTCAGGTAAACCCCGCCACCGATCGGGCGGAAGTTTTGGGCAGTGCGGATGCGGCGGCGCTGAAACAGGCGGTTGAGGCCGCCGGCTACGGCGTAACCGAAGCGCGTTTTGACCTGGCCATTGGCGGCATGAGCTGCGCGGCCTGCGCGGGCCGGGTGGAGGCAGCTTTGCGCGCCCTGCCGGGTGTGTTGCAGGCAGAGGTCAATCCAGCCTCAGAACGGGCGCATGTCAGGGCTATCGCCGGGGTTACGGAAGCGGCATTGCGCGTGGCGGTGGAAGCCGCCGGATATGAATTGCGCGGCAGCACGGTTGAGGCCGGGGAAGAAGCCGCCGCGCGTGCCTTGGCCGCCGAACGGCGCGATGTGGTGCTGGCTGGGCTGTTCTCTGCACCCTTTCTGATCGGCATGATCGGCATGGGGCTGGGGCAGGATTGGATGCCAAGTGGCTGGGTGCAGTTTGGCTTGGCGAGCTTCGTGGAATTCTGGCTCGGCGCGCGTTTCTGGCGCGCGGGCTTCGCGGCCATTCGTGCCGGTACGGGCAATATGGATGTGCTGGTGGCACTCGGCACCGGCGCGGCCTGGGCGCTTTCCACCTGGCTTTTGCTGACCGCGCCGGCGCATCACGGCACGCCGCATCTTTATTTTGAGGCTGCGGCGGTCGTGATTTTCTTTGTCCTGCTCGGCAAATATCTGGAAGCCCGCGCCAAGCGCGCCACTGGTGCCGCGATTCGCGCCCTGCTGGACCTCAGCCCGCGCCAGGCGCGGCGGTTGGAAGCGGGCGAGGAACGCGATGTGGCCGCCGCCTTGCTCACCATCGGTGATCTTGTGGTGGTGCGCCCGGGCGAGCGCATTCCCGTGGATGGGCTGGTGCGTGAAGGCCGATCTGGCGTTGATGAAAGCGCGCTGACCGGCGAAAGCCGCGCCGTGGAAAAGGAAGAAGGCACAAAAGTTTCAACCGGCACCATGGCTTTGGATGGGCGCTTGGTGATCGAAGCGCGTGCGGTGGGTGGCGATACCACGCTTGCCCGCGTGGCCCAGTTGGTGGCAGCGGCGCAGGCGTCTCGGGCGCCGGTGCAAAAGCTGGTGGACCGCGTGAGTGCGGTATTCGTGCCAGTGGTGCTGGGCGTGGCGCTGACGACATTGGCGGGCTGGCTTCTGGCAGGCGTGGGTTTTGAAGCCGCGTTGATCCATGCCGTTTCCGTGCTGGTGATTGCCTGCCCCTGCGCGCTTGGGCTTGCCACACCGGCAGCCATCATGGCGGGCACCGGGGCGGCGGCGCGGGCTGGCATTTTGCTGCGTGATGCTGATGCGATTGAACGTGCCGGGCGCATCACCTTGGTTGCCTTTGATAAGACCGGCACGCTGACGGAGGGCAAGCCGCGCCTGGCCGTCTTGCATCCCGCACCCGGCTTTGCGCGCGAAGAAGCCTTGAGTATTGCCGCCGCGCTGCAAGCAGGCAGTGAACACCCTTTGGCGCGCGCGGTCTTGGCCGAAGCCGGCGCCAGCCTACCCGCCGAGGATTTTCGTGCCCTGCCTGGGCGCGGTGTGGCAGGCGTGGTCGGCGGGCGGCACTATGCGCTTGGCAGTTCCAGGCTGTTGCAGGAAGCGGGCGCTATGCGTGGGGCCTTGGCC
>CAMCZJ010000120.1 GCA_945886995.1 Asaia bogorensis | reverse complement strand
CCCGCGCAGCCGGCACCTGCTGATGTTGCGCGCCTTGCCGCCATGCTGCGCGGCGCCGAACGCCCGATCATCCTGGCGGGCCATGCCATTGACACGGCTGGCGGGCGCGAAGCGCTGCTGGCCTTTGCGGAAGCCTGGCAGACCCCCGTTGCGGTTTCCTTCCGCCGGCAGGATTTATTCCCGAATAATCATCCGCTTTATGCGGGTGATCTTGGCCTGCGTAACCCGGATGCGCAGCGCGCCGCTTTTGCCGATGCCGATCTTGTGGTGGCGCTCGGCACGCGGCTCACGGATATCACCACCCAAGGTTGGACATGGCCCTCGCCCGGTCAGCGTTTGGCGCATATCTGCGCTGAACCGCGCTTCCTGGGTTGGCATTTCCCGGCGGAGCTTGCGGTGGCCGCCGATGCGCGCGCGGTGCTGGCAGCGCTTGGCGCGGAAAAGCCGGGGGCACCCGCTGCGCGCGGCGCCTGGGCTAAGAAGCTGCGTGATTTGCAAACCGCCGATAGCCAGGTGGCGCCGACCACGCATAATGATGGTGTCGCCTTCGCGCGCATCGCCAAGATGATTGGTGAAATCGCCGCACCCGATGCGATGATTGCGCTTGATGCCGGCACTTTCGGCGCGCCGTTTTATCGCAAGATCGCCTGGGTTTCGCCGCGTCGGTTGCTGGCGCCGGTTTCTGGCGCCATGGGCTTTGGCGTGCCCGCCGGCGTTGCGGCTTCGCTGCGCCATCCCAACCGGCAAGTGATTGCGCTGGTGGGTGATGGTGGCGCGTTCATGACCGGCGGAGAATTCGCGGTGGCGGTGGCGCGTGGTGTGCCGCTCAAGATGATTCTCTCAGATAACGGGTCTTACGCGTCCATCCGCATCCACCAGGAACGCGCCCATCCGGGGCGTGTCAGTGGCACCAGCCTGGAAAACCCGGATTTCGCCGCCTGGTGCGCGGCGTTTCGTGTGCCGGTCACGCGCATTGAAACCGATGCGGATATGCCGAAACTGGCCGAGGCTCTCGCGGCACCCGGCCCGGCGGCGGTGCATGTGCGTACATCCTTGCAGGCGGTGCTGCCGAAATAGCGGTAACTGGAGCATTTTCAAGCCAAGTGGAATCACTTGGCGACTCGGAAAATGCGACCAAACAGAGGTTTAGAGTGTTTCCCGTGAACCAACGTGAACGGGAAACGCTCTAACGCGCCATCAGCCGCTTTGCCTCGGCAAGGCAGGCTGCGTGATCTGCCACGCAGCCGCCCGCGATCCAAAACGCCTCAACCTCGGCCAATAGCGCGCCAAGCGCAGGGCCGGGAGAAGCGCCTGCCGCCAAAAGATCACGCCCCTGCAAGGGAAAAACCGGCGCGGCTTCGGCATGCAAAGTTGCACGCAGCGCAGCGCGCATGGGCACCGCACCATCACGCGCATCCGCCAACCACAGCGCCGCTTCCTGTACATCCAAAGCCACCGCATCATGCCGCGCGCGCCAGCGACGAAACTCTGCCGCGTCAATCTCGCCGCTGGGCATTTCGGCTTCGTTCAAAAAGCGCAGCGCGCGTGTCTCGGCTATGGAAAACTTCAATCGCGCGGCAAGGCCGGGTGCTGCTCCGCCCAATGCCGCCAGCCGCAACAGCGGTTCCGCCGGCGCGCCGAATGCGATCAACCGCGCAAGACAATCAAGGTCAGGTTCGGCGAATTCCGGCAGGATCGCCGGCAATACGCCAAGCTCCGCCATCAGGCGTAGCGCCGGCACAGGTTCCGCCACCATCAGGATGCGCTTGATTTCCATCCAGATTCGCTCAACAGAAAGCCGCGCAAGGCCGGGGATTGCAGCGCGTATCGCGTGCAAAGCAGCAACATCCGGCGCGCCTTTGCCGTAGCGTGCATGAAAGCGAAAAAAGCGCAGCAGCCGCAAATAATCCTCAGCCAAACGCGTTTCGGGATCACCAACAAAACGCACCAGCCCAAGCGCCAGATCTTCCCGCCCGCCGAAGTAATCATGCAGCACGCCATCAGCGCCAAGTGACATGGCATTGATGGTGAAATCGCGGCGCGCTGCGTCTTCGTGCCAATCTGTTGTCCAGGCCACTTCGGCGTGGCGGCCATCGGTCAGTACATCGCGGCGCAGCGATGTCACCTCAATCGGTTGATGCTCCCACACTGCGGTCACTGTGCCGTGTGCGATGCCGGTTTCAAACACCTTGCAGCCGGCGGCAAGCAACCGCGCCATGATGTCTTCGGGCGGGAAGGGTGCTGCGACATCCACATCCGCCACCGGCAAGCCGGCCAGCGCATCACGCACCGCACCACCCACGGCGCGGCTGCCCGGCAGCGCCGCCAAGACCTTGGCGGTGGCGGGCGCGGTCAGGAAGGCGGGCAGGGAGGGAAGCTGTTCTTCAATGCCGCTCATCGGCGCGGTTCCATATGCCCTGGCGTGATTTCGGTGCCGTCAATGCGGGCGGGGACATATTTCGATCCCGGCGCGCTGGCGCGTGATAGCCCATACCAAAGCGCGCCCGCCAGCATCAGCGCCGCACCGCAGCCGGCCAGCACCAGCAGCACGGAGCCGGGTTCCCGCCCCGGATTCAGCCGACGCCAGATCAAAAACGCCGCAAAGGGCGCCAGGAACAGCAGGACTTCGATCAGGTAAGGCACGGGCTTATTCCATTGCCGTACACAAAAAGTTCAATCTTCGCGCAGCACGGAAGCAAGCGTCACCAGCACGGAAGCGGTCGCGCCCCAAATATAATGCCGGTCATGCGGCCAGACCCAGAATTCCCGCGTCTCACCCCGAAATTCGCGGGACCGGCGTTCGGGCTTGGCGGGGTCGGTCACATGCGCCAGAGGGTATTCGAAGGTCTCCGCTACCTCCCCCGGATGGGGGTTCAGCGAAAAGGGCGGGCGCAGCAAAGCGACAACCGGCGTCACCAGATAGCCCGTACCGGTCAGCAAAGGCGGCAATTCGCCGACAATCTCCGGCAGGCCGGCATGCAGGCCAATTTCTTCCTCAGCTTCACGCAGCGCTGCCGCCACGGCGCTTTCGCCTTCTTCAAGCCGCCCGCCGGGGAAGGAAACCTGCCCCGCATGGGCCTTCAAATCCGCGGCGCGCAAGGTCAGCAACACGGTCGGTTCCGGGTGCAGCACCAGCGGCACCAGCACCGCCGCCGGCGTCATGCGCCCACCGGCGCGCGCGGCGCGTTCCACATCTTCCCGCGGGGCGGGCCGATCGGCGCGAAGCCGGAGTGGATCAGCAATGCGCGCTTGCAGCGCGGCAACGGTCAGCGGAAGCGCGAATGCCCCGCTCACGCTTCCGGCATATCCAGGATGGGCGCTTCATCTATCGGGAAGAACATCCCCTCACTCCAAACGCCAAGCACCTTGCGGCCTTCCATGATTTCGGCCTGGGCGAGTGCCACCAATTCATAGAAAACAGCGCGATTGATCCGCGCCTCCAACCCTGGGCGCACGGTGATATAGGGGCGGGGTTCGCGGCTGATGGGGTCCAGATGCACACGAATCGGGTGTTCCGCATCGGCGGTCACCATTTCATCCAGATTGGTGCGAAAGCTCAGGCATTGGCGCGGCGCGCCATCGCCGCAGTCACAATCGCGCCAGAACAATTCAACGGCGATGAAGGGCGCATCTTCCACTTCAATCCGCCCGCGCTCCACGGGTGTTTCCAGGATATAGGACCCATCCGCGCCGCGCTTCAGGACAGACCCGAACAGGCAGACCATTTCCTTCCGCGCTATCGGGCTGCCCCGGTAAAACCAGGTGCCGTCGCGGGCGATGCGGATGGCAAGGTCGCCCACATCATGCGGCTGGCGGGGCGCGCGCCCTTCCATCACATCAGCATGCGCGTGATTTCGTCCTTTCGCCGCATCCTGAAACGCCATAATCTTTGCTCGACCCTTGCCGTGTGACCCCTTGCCACCCAACCTGCTTGAAGGCGGGGGCGAGTCCCGAAAACAATTTCTGTAATATAGGGAGCCTATCCCGCATGCGTGAAGGTGCTGAAACCCAGGAAGCGACATTCCTGGTGCAAGAAGTTGAAAAACTGGGCCAAAAGCTGGCCGGCGTGAGGGCTGCCATCGGTACCGCCATCTATGGCCAGGCCGATGTGGTGGAACAAAGCCTGATCGGGTTGCTCTCGGGCGGGCATGTGCTGCTGGTGGGTGTGCCGGGCTTGGGCAAGACCAAGCTGGTGGAAACGCTTGGCCAGGTGATGGGGCTGGATGCCAGGCGGGTGCAATTCACGCCCGATCTGATGCCAGCCGATATTCTGGGCAGTGAAGTGCTGGAAGACCAGGCCGATGGCCGGCGCGGCTTTCGCTTCCTGAAGGGGCCGATCTTCTGCCAATTGCTGATGGCGGATGAGATCAACCGTGCCTCGCCGCGCACGCAATCGGCGCTTTTGCAGGCCATGCAGGAGCAACGCGTGGCGATTGCCGGGGAAATCCACCCCTTGCCCAACCCCTTCCATGTGCTGGCGACGCAAAACCCCATTGAGCAGGAAGGCACCTACCCCCTGCCAGAGGCGCAGCTTGACCGTTTCCTGCTGGAAATCGCCATCAGCTACCCGGATGAGGCCGCCGAACGCACGATGCTGCTTGCCACTACCGGCGCGCCGGAAGCACCCCCACCCCAGGCACTGACCGCCGCTGAATTGATGGCCGCGCAAGCGCTGATCCGCCGCATGCCGGTGGGCGAAAAAGTGCTGGAAGCGATCCTGCGTCTGGTGCGCGGCGCCCGGCCCGAAACCGCCAGCCTGCCTATTGTGCGTGACAGCTTGGCCTGGGGCCCCGGCCCGCGCGCAGCGCAGGCGCTGATGCTGGCCAGCCGAGCCCGGGCGGTGCTGGATGGCCGGCTGTCCCCGTCATTGGATGACGTGCTGGCTTTGGCCGAACCCGTGCTGCGCCACCGCATGGCGCTGAATTTCGCCGCACGGGCGGAAGGGGCGAAGCTTGCTGATGTGATCGCCGCGCTGAAGGCTGATCTTGGCTGAGGCCGCTCATGACCTTGTAACGGCGCGGGCCGAGGCTCTCGGCGCCCGCCTGCCGCCCTTGGTGGTGCGGGCGGAACGCATTGCGGCGACGGTGATGCAGGGCGTGCATGGCCGGCGCCGATCCGGCCAAGGTGATGCGTTTTGGCAATTTCGCCCCTATCTGCCGGGCGATGCGGCAAGCCGCGTGGATTGGCGGCAATCGGCGCGGTCTGACCGGGTTTTTATCCGGGAGACCGAATGGGAAGCGGCGCAAACCGTGGCTCTTTGGTCCGCGCGCGGCCCGGGCATGGCTTGGCGCAGCCGCGATACGCTGCCCACCAAGCAAGAACGCGCTGATATGCTGTTGCTCGCGCTTGCCGCGCTGCTGCTGCGCGGTGGGGAAAGGGTGCGCGGCTTTGGCGCGCCGCGCGCCTTTATTGGCCGCGCCGCGCTGGCGCCCTTGGCGGGTTTTCTGCCGGAGCAGGCGGCGCTACCTGCCGATCCCCGCCTGCCGCGCCATGCGCGCGTGGTGCTGTTCAGCGATTTCCTCGCCCCGCTTGAAGAAACCCGCGCCGCACTTGCGGGTTTGGCGGCGCAGGGCCTGCGCGGGCATTTGCTGCAAATCCTCGATCCCGCCGAGGAAACCCTGCCCTTCGCCGGGCATATCCGTTTTGAAGACCCGGCAGGCGGCGCCCCTGCGCCCATTCCACGGACGGAGGCGTTGCGCGGCGCCTATCAGGCGGCGCTTACTGCCCATCGTGAAGGCTTGGCCGCTGCCGCCAGCGCCATGGGCTGGAGCTTCGCTACCCATCGCACGGATCAACCGCCGGAACTGGCGCTACTTGCGCTTTTTCAGCGGTTGGAGGGCGGCTGATGCTAACGCTTGGCCCCATCGGCTTCGCCGCCCCCTGGCTGTTGCTGGCGCTGCCGGCACTGCCGATGCTGTGGTGGCTGCTGAGGGTCACGCCGCCCGCGCCCAAGCGGCAAATCTTCCCCGCAACCCGCATCCTGCGCGACTTGCGCCCCATGGAGGCAACGCCAGCGCGCACGCCCTGGTGGCTTTTGCTGCTACGCCTGTTGGTGGCGGGGCTGATCATTCTGGGCCTGGCGCGGCCAATTTGGCAGCCAACCGCCGGCACCGGCCAATCCGGCCCTCTTTTGCTGGTGCTGGATGATGGCTGGGCCGCCGCGCCGGATTGGGCGCGGCGCATGGCTCATGCGCAGCGTATTCTGGAAGCGGCGAAGCGCGAAGCCCGCCCCGTGGCGCTGCTGACCACGGCGCCGCTTCAGGGTGAAGCCGATCCTCTGACTTTCCTGCCAGCCGAAGAAGCCGCCGCACGCTTGGCCGTGGTGCGCCCAAAACCCTGGGTGCCGGATCGCGTGGCGGCGCTTGCAGCACTGAATGCACTGCGCGCCGCCAATCCGGGCGGCTTTGAAGGCCTATTCCTGACCGATGGGCTGGAACATGGCGCAGGCGAGGATGCGGCGCCCTTCCTTTCCGCGCTTGCCGCCGCCGGGCCACTCACCCTACTGCAGGCACCAGCCGAGCCCCGGCGCGTGATCGCGCCCCCCGTGCTGGAAGGTGATCGGCTGCGCATCAAGCTGCTGCAGGCGCCGGTGGCGCTACCCGGGCAGGTCGCGATTCTGGCGCGCGGCGGGGATGGCGTAAGCCTTGCCCGGGTAGAGCTTGCCCTGCCGGCGGGTGCCGGTAGCGCCGAAGCAGCGCTGCAATTGCCCAGCGAAATCCGCAACCAGGTGGTGCGGCTGGAATTGGAACCGGAAGCCGGCGCGGTGGGCGTTTTCCTGCTGGATGAAAGCTTCCGCCGCCGCCCGGTGGGTCTCAGCGCAGCCGAGGATACCGGGGCGGATGCGCCCTTGATCGGCCCGCTTTTCTATCTGCTGCGGGCGCTTGATCCCTTTGCGGAGTTGCGTCGCGGCACGCCGGAAGCGCTGCTGGCGCGCAGGCTCTCCGTGCTGATCCTGGCGGACCGCGAATTGGCGGACCCGAAGGAACGCGAAGCACTCGAAGCCTGGGTGCGCCAGGGCGGCACGCTGATCCGTTTTGCTGGGCCGCGTTTGGCCGCCAAGCAGGATTCGCTGCTGCCGGTGCCTTTGCGTGCCGGAGAGCGCCAATTGGGCGGTATGCTGACCTGGGAAAAGCCGCAAACCTTGGCCTCCTTCCCCGACCATTCGCCCTTTGCCGGGCTGGTGCCGCCCGCCGAAGTCACGGTTGAACGCCAAGTGCTGGCCGAGCCTTCGCCGCGCTTGGCGGAACGAAGCTGGGCGCGGCTGGCGGATGGCACACCCTTGGTCACGGCGGAGTCGCGCGGCGCGGGGCGGATTGTGCTGTTTCATGTGACCGCTCAGGCGGAATGGTCGAACCTGCCGCTTTCCGGGCTTTTCGTGGATATGCTGCGCCGCTTGGTCTCCCTTTCCGCAGGCGTTGCGGCGGGTGAGGCGGATCAGCCCTTGGCGCCGCTCGAAACCCTGGATGGGTTTGGCCGGCTTGGTGCGCCGCCTTCTGGTGCTGCCCCTGTTTCTGCCCGCGCCTTGGATGAAACCCGCGCTTCCCCGCGCCACCCGCCCGGCTGGTATGGCCCGGCTGGCGCAGCCGGTGAGGCCGCCTATCGCCGCGCCTTGAACCTTTCGACCCATTTGCCCGCGCCGCGCCTGATGGCAGCACCCCCAGCTTCGGCCCGCATGGAGGCGCTGGGCGGTGAAGCGGCAGAACGTGATTTGGGGCCGTGGCTTTTGGCCGCCGCCTTCGCGCTGTTTTTGCTGGAGCTGATCGCAGCACTTGGCCTGCGCGGGCTTTGGCGCCCGCGGCGTTTGGCACTGCCCGCGCTGTTGCTGCTGGCGCTGGTGCCTTGGCAGGTGAACGCGCAGGGCGCTGATGGGAGTGCGGCGCTTGCCACACGTTTGGCATATATCCGAAGCGGTGATGCGGCGGTGGATGAAACTTCGCGGAGCGGCCTCGCGGGGCTGTCTGATTTCGTCAATCGGCGCACGGCGGCGGCGTTGGCCGAACCCCATGGCGTGACGCCGGGGCAGGATGATCTTTCCTTCTACCCGCTGCTTTATTGGCCCATCCTGCCTGATGCGCCTGCACCCAATGCAACAGCGGTCGCGGCGCTGAATGAATTCATGCGCCAGGGCGGCATAATTCTGATGGATACGCGCGATCAGGGCTCGGGCGAGGGTATGTCGCCAGGTGCGCGCGCCGCACTTCGCCGCGTGACGCGGGATTTGGCGATACCGCCGCTAATCCCGGTGCCGGAAGACCATGTGCTGAACCGCGCCTTTTATTTGCTGAATGAATTGCCGGGGCGTTTCGCCGGTGGGCAGGTTTGGGTGGCGCGCGATCAGGACCGCGCCAATGACAGTGTGAGCCCTGTGATCCTGGGCGGGCATGATTGGGCCGCCGCCTGGGCGATGGACCGCAATGGCCAGCACCCGCATGCGACGATCCCGGGCGGGGCGCGGCAGCGCGTGCTGGCGTATCGTTTCGGGACCAATCTGGTGATGTATGCCCTGACCGGGAACTACAAGGGCGATCAGGTGCATGTGCCGGCGATATTGGAGCGGCTGGGGAATTGAGGGGAGCACCCCCCACCTCCCCTTGTTACCTCACCTAATCGGCGGCGCGTACATCAAGCCGCCACGCGTCCATAAATCATTCAAGCCGCGCGGCAGGTTGATGGGTGAACCCTTGCCGAGGTTACGGTCGAAGATTTCGCCGTAATTCCCAACCGCCTTGATGGCGTTATAGGCCCAGCGCCGATCAATCCCCATCAGCGGCCCGTGATCACCCGAAACACCCAGCAGGCGGCGAATGGCGGGGTTGGGATTGTTCAGCATTTCATCCACATTGGCTTGCGTGACGCCCAATTCCTCGGCTTCGATAAGCGCAAAGACGGTCCAGCGCACAATATCAAAGAACTGGTCATCACCATGGCGCACTGCCGGCGCCAAGGGTTCCTTTGATATGATGTCAGGCAGCACCACATGCTCAGCCGGGTTACGCAAAGCGCTGCGAATGCCGGCAAGCTGCGATGCATCCGTGGAAAACGCATCGCAGCGCCCGGCATTATAGGCGTTTCGCGTTTCCTCATTCTGTTCGAACACCAAGGGCTGGATGCGCGTATTCGTGCTGCGCGCCCAATCGGCAAGGTTCAATTCATTCGTCGTGCCGGCCGTGACGCAAATCGTCGCCCCCGCCAGATCGGTGGCGCGCTTCGCACCCGTGGCGACCCGCACCATGAAGCCCTGACCATCATAGAAATTGACGGCGGTGAAGTTAAGTCCATTGGCGGTATCGCGCGAATGGGACCAGGTGGTGGTGCGCGACAGCATATCCACCTGCCCTGATTGCAAGGCAGGCAGGCGCGCCTGGGAAGACAGCACCACGGAGCGCACCTTATTCGCATCGCCCAGGATCGCGGCAGCAACCGCGCGGCAGGTATCAGCATCCAAGCCGCGATTGATGCCCTGGCTATCAACCACACCAAAGCCAGGCGCACCAGGATGCGCGCC
>CAMCZJ010000119.1 GCA_945886995.1 Asaia bogorensis | reverse complement strand
CGCCTTACGGCAACTTTCTGGTGCCCGCCGCGCGGATAATGCCCCGGGTTCGGCTCGCCTTCTCGACAATACCACTGATGCCCTGGCGCCGCGCCAATTCAGCCCAGACTTCCTCGGGCCTGATGCCGGCATCCACCCAGATTACCATGAGGTGATAAAGCACATCGGCTGATTCCAGCACCGTCGCGTCGCGATTGCCGATGGTGGCTTCAATGATGCATTCCACCGCCTCTTCGCCGAATTTCTGCGCGACCTTGGCGGTGCCGCGCGCCATCAACCGCGCAGAATGGGACGAAGCCACATCGCCCGCAAGGCGCCGCTGTTCCACCGTTTGCCAAAGCTGATCCAGGACCATGGCATTGGCGCCTGCGGGTGCAACAATGAGCGGTCGCAGCACCCGCGCTTCCATCTTGCGGATGCGTTTTGGGGGTCTCGCAGTTTTCACCTTAGGCCCGCCGGGCATCGGTAGCGCCACCTTCTTCTTCGCGGCTTTTGCGGCTTTCAGCTTGGCGCCAAGCGTTTTATTGGCCTTACCGGCAGGCTTGATCTTATCCGCCACTTTCACCTTGGCGGTTTTTGTTGCCTTAGCCATTCACGCGGCCTCCTGCCGATGCGGGACGGGACGGATGGGAAGACCCGCAGCCGCGAGCGCGGCCTTGGCCTCGGCAATCCGGAATACCCCGTAATGGAAAACACTGGCGGCGAGCAAGCCCGTGGCGCCGGCGCGCGCGCCTTCCACAAAATGGCGCAATTCACCAACACCGCCTGAAGCCACAATCGGCAGCCGCGTTGCTGCACGTACCGCAGCCGTCAATTCAAGGTCAAAGCCCTGCTTGGTGCCATCGCGGTCCATGGAGGTGAGCAGGATTTCACCCGCGCCAAGCGCTTCGATCTGTTTGGCCCAGGCAATGGCATCAATGCCCGTGCCGCGTCGCCCACCATGGGTGAAGACTTCCCATCCACCCCCCACATCGCGCCGGCGCGCATCAATCGCGACCACAATGGCCTGGCTGCCGAAGGCTTCTGCCGCGCGCCGCACCAAATCCGGGTCAGCGACGGCGGCGGAATTGATGGAAACCTTATCGGCACCCGCCAGCAAAAGCCGCCGCGCATCTTCCACGCTGCGCACGCCCCCACCTACCGTCAGCGGAATGAAAACCTCAGCCGCGGTGCGGGATACGACGTCCAGAATAGTGTCGCGGTTCTCGGCGGAAGCGGTGATATCAAGAAAGGTGATCTCATCCGCGCCTTCGCGGTCATAATTGCGCGCCTGTTCCACCGGGTCCCCAGCGTCGCGCAGTTCCACGAAGTTCACGCCCTTGACGACGCGACCATCCTTAACGTCCAGGCAGGGAATGACACGAAGGGCGAGCAAGGGGCCTCAACAAGCTTTTGGGTTGTCTGTGATGCGCCTAAGTTGGTGCAAAAACGTGAAATCGCGATGCGCCGTAATCATCCGCTGGTCAAGCCCTGATACGCAAGGCTTGCAGTGCGGCGCTGGTGGCGCCACATTTGCGGCATGGCGAGAAAGGGCAAAACCAGCTCCAGCGGCGCTGGCGATTACCTGACCGGGCATTTGCTGATCGCAATGCCGGGCATGCAGGATGAACGCTTCGCGCAAAGCGTTGTCTGTCTGTGCAATCATTCCGCCGAAGGGGCGATGGGGCTGATCGTCAATCGCCCGATCGAAGGGCTGCCTTTTGACAAATTGCTGAAGCAGCTTGGGCTGAAGCCCGTGCCTTCCCAGCGCCAAATCCGTCTGGTCTCTGGCGGGCCGGTGGAAGCCGGGCGCGGCTTTGTGCTGCATACGGATGATTGGTCTGCGGAGGGTAGCCTGGCCTTTGGCGCGGGCCTCGCCTTGACTGCGAGTGTGGATATCTTGAGCGCGATTGCCGGCGGCGGCGGCCCGCGCCAAGGCCTGCTGGCGCTTGGCTATGCCGGCTGGGCCCCCGGGCAATTGGAAGAAGAAATCCAGCGCAATTCCTGGTTGAGCGTGCCCGCCGATGAGGCGCTGCTGTTCCATGAGAATGCCGGCACGGCTTGGCACGCGGCGCTGGCAAAGTTGAAGGTCCACCCCGCCTGGCTGTCTTCAGCGGCGGGGCATGCGTGAAAGCAGGCTAACCATGCATATGTCGGCCATCCCCTTTGATACGACCGATTGGGCTCAGATTAAACCCACGCGCCATGCCGGCACCAGTGGCGAAGCGCTGTGGCGCACCCGCCATGTCGGTCCGGCGGAAAACCAGATTCGTGTGCGGATGGTGGAATATTCAGCGGGCTATGTCGCGGATCATTGGTGCCAGAAGGGCCATGTGCTGTTGGTGCTGGAAGGCGAATTGGAAACCACGCTGGCCGATGGGCGTGTGTTCTTGCTCAAGCCCGGCATGTCTTACCAGGTGGCCGATGGGGCAGAGCCGCATATGTCCCGCACCGCAACCGGGGCCAAGCTTTTCATTGTGGATTGAAGGGCGCGGTTTCCCTATCCTGCCACAACAAGCAATTGACCTTGCCATGGTGGGAAGCCCCACTCCCTGACCTTGATGATGCGCGCCGTTTCGCCTGGCTGCGCATGAATTTGCGGAAATTCCGGGGGTAGTGCCGCGTGATTAACAATACCAGCCAGCGCCTGGGCCACAGATTCGTCACGGCCCGGCAAAGCGCCCCAGTTGGAAGCGGGCCAGCAAAGCCTGTGCCCGCGCTCCGGCGCCGCGCCGTGCTGCTGCTTCCCTTGCTGGTGGTTGCCTATCCGGCCGGGGCACATTCTGAACTGCACCAATCGTCGCCCGCTGCCGGCGCGGTGCTGCATGAAGCGCCGACCCAGATTGAGCTGCACTTCAAGGAAAGGGTGCAATTGACCGCGCTTCGCCTCTATCGCGAAGGTGGCGATGAAATCCCGCTGCCGCGACGCCCCATCCGCGCCGCCACACAAGAGAGTATTGCCCTGCCGCCACTGGCGCCTGGTGCTTATCGCGCTGAATGGCGCATTATTTCAGCTGATGGGCATCCCGTTGGCGGCGTCATTCCTTTCCGTATTGAGGGATCGGCCCGGCCATGATTCTGGAATATCTGCAGCCCGATCCGTCCGTGCTGGATGGCATTACCGTTGTCATTCGCGCGCTCTATTACGTCGCCACCATTGGCGCTGCGGGGCTTGGCATTTTCGCCATTGGCTTTGGTCATCGTCTTGAAGGGGATGAAGCCGCGCGTCTGCGCCGAACATTGCTTGGCGCGATTGCGGCAGGGTTGATGCTATCCGTGCTAGCCATGGCGCTGCGCGTGCTGGTGCTGACGGCTGGTGCGAGCATGTTTGATCCGGATGTCTGGGCGGCGGTGATACGTTCACGCATTGGTGATGCCTTTTGGCTCCGCAGCGGCGGGCTTGTTCTGCTTGCCGCGGCGGTGATGGCATGGCGCATCGGGCCCGCCATCGCAGCGGTGGGGGCCCTGCTTGTGGTTTCATCCTATGCCGCGATGGGGCATTCAATGCTCTTTGGCCCGCGTCAGGAAATCGCGGCGTTGGTTGTGCTCCATCTCGCGGTTATTGCCTTCTGGGTTGGATCCTTGCCGCCACTGCTTTGGATTTCGCGCCGGCGCGATGGCGCCAGTGCTGCCAGGCTGATCCAGGATTGGAGCCGTGTTGCAAGCTTCGCTGTCATCATCGTTATCGCTTCTGGTGTGCTGCTGACTTGGTACCTTACGCTACGCCTAGATCGTTTGCTTGACGCTTGGCATGGCTGGGCGCTGGCTTGGAAAGTGTTGGCAGTATTGGCGGCACTTGGGCTCGCGCTTTGGAACCGGCTTTGTCACACGCCCGCGCTTGCGCGCGGGGATTCTGGTGCGGGTTTGCGCCTGGCACGTTCCATCAGAATTGAAATGCTGGTCGTGGCCCTGGCGTTTTATGGCGCTGCCGAGATGGTATCTGTCCATCCGGTGGATTACGGCCATCGTATCCAGAATTGAGGAAAGGCATGGCCCCTGCTGTCACGCCTAAGCCCCCCAGTCGCGGGCTTTTCCCTTTTTGCCAACTGAGCCGGCGCGGAGCGCGAGCGCGGAGGCATGGCGCAATCCCCATTGCGGCTGCTGTGCCGGTTGGGTTGCGCTTTGGCGCGCCAGCCATGGAAGTGCTGTGACAGGCAGCGCAAGCCAATGATGTGGTGGCGTGATGCGCAGCTTCTTTAGCTGGGTATGGGGCGACCCCTAGCCACCAAAGCGTGCGAATTCCCGGACCAGATCTTCGTAAATCGCGCGTTTGAAATCCACCGCAAGGGCGGGCAATTCAGCCAAATCCGCCCAGCGCCAAGCGTCAAATTCCGGGTGCGGGTCCAGATCAAGCCGGATATCGGCATCACGGCCCAAGAAGCGCAGCGCGAACCATTTCTGCCTTTGGCCGCGATATCTTCCGCCTAAGGCCTTGCCCAGCAATTCCGTCGGCAAATCATAGAAAAGCCAGCGCGGGTGTTCGGCCAGTATTTCGGCCTGCGCCGTGCCGATTTCCTCCTCCAATTCCCGGAATATGGCAATTGCCGGGTCTTCATCCCCATCCATCCCGCCCTGGGGCAATTGCCAGCCGCCGGCGGCGCCTTCGGCATTGGGCATATCCGCCCTGCGCGCCACCAGCACCTGGCCCGTGCCATTGAACAGCAAGGCGCCCACATTGTCCCGGTAAGGCAGGGTCATTGAGTGCGGCTTTCGCCTGCCTCGGCTGGGCGGCGGATAATGGCCGAAACTGGTGTCAGCACCACACCGCGCCGATCAAGCCCTGCCGCCCAGGCCACCAGCCGATCAATCACCACCGGCGTTGGCGCATTGGCCAAGCCAAGCGCGGAACCGCGCGCCTTGGCGATGGCTTCAAGTTCCCCCAGCCGTTTTTCGATTTCCGCCCGTGTTGCCGGTTCATCCAGGATCACATCCACCGAACGGCCCCAGGCGCGCATGGGCGCGCTCACCCCTGGGCGGGCATCCAGATACAAAAGCCCGCGATTGCGGAGTGATTCCTGCAATGCCTGATAGCTTTGTTCCATCGCCGCGAAGCGTTCACCGCGCATGCCGCCCACCACACCGATTGCGCCGACATAGCCCGGAAAGCGGGACAGCACCCATTCCAGATTGGCCAGGTTTTCCGGTCCTGAGCGCCCCGTCAGCAAAGCGCGATTGCCTGGATCATTCAGCGGATAGCCTGCCGGTTCCAGGGGCAGCCCCACCAGGCTTTCCACACCCTTGGCGCGCAGCCTTTCTGACAACTGCGCCGCCCGTGGGGCATAGGGCGAAATCGCCAGGGTCACTGCTGGGGGCAGGCGCCGGATGGCGTCTTCCGTCTGTGTGTTGGAAATGCCGATATCGGCCACCACAATGCCGATGCGGGGCCGGGTATCTTGCCGATCGAATTGCCCGCCATAGGCACGGATGGAGGTGCGGCCATCCGCCCCCACACGCGGCAAGGGCCCAAAACGCCCCTGTTCCTGTAAGGCGGCATCGGGGGGCGGAATGGGCCGTGCGCTTGGGCTTTCGGCAGAGATTGTTGGCGCATCAATAGCCGGCGGCGCTGGAGCGGCGGGCGGCGGCGCTGGTGGCTGTGCTGCCGGTGGCGCAGCTATTGCCTGTGCTGCCGGCGGCGCTGCTATTGCTTGCGGCGACGGCGGCGACGGTTCTGCCTGAGCCGTTACAGGTTCGGGCACTTGCGCAGGCTGGCTGGGTGTTTCAGCCGCAGGCGTGGGTTCGGGTTCGGGTGCGGGCGCCTCAGCGGCTGGCGCTTCGGGCGGTTTAGCTTCCGGGGCGTCTGGCGTTTCCGGCGCTTCCGCCACTGTTTCGGGCGGTCCAGGCGGGCCCAACCGGTCAAGCCAAAACCCGCCGCCCCCCAAAAGCAGCAGCACCAGGACCCAGAACAGGCCAAGCCCGCGCCAGCCGGCGAAGATACGGCGCGGAGATCCCTCTGCCATCAGGACCCTCAGCGTTGCCCGCCGCGTGGCGCCGAAGCCATGCCGCGCAGAAGAACTAAAGCCTGCTGAAGTTGATGATCCGTCTCCGGCTTGGTCGGGTCAAAAGCTGGGGCGCCTTCCGCAGGCTGGCGCACCACACGCTCCACCAAGCCCGCCGGCAGGTTGAGCGGCGGCGGCGGGATGGGGGCGCGGGTTTCCGCCTGCCCGTCATTACGCAGCGAACGGCGCAAATCCGCTTCCCGGTCCCGTTGCGCTTGGCCCGTGCGGGTTTCTTCACGCGTCGCCAGCACTTCAATATCCGGTTCGATCCCGGTGCCTTGGATGGACCGGCCTGAAGGCGTGTAATAGCGCGCCGTGGTCAGGCGAATGGCGCCATTCCCGGGGATGGGCATCACGGTTTGCACGCTGCCCTTGCCGAAGGATTTCACCCCCACCACCACAGCGCGGCGATGATCCTGCAAAGCGCCAGCGACAATCTCACTCGCACTCGCGCTGCCGCCATTGATCAGCACAACAATGGGCAGGCCATCGGCAATATCGCCAGGCTTCGCATTCCAGCGCTGCGCATCTTCCTGCCGGCGCGCGCGGGTTGAGACGATTTCCCCCTGCGTCAGGAAATCATCCGTGACCTGCACCGCCTGATCAAGCAAACCGCCCGGGTTATTGCGCAGATCCAGCACCAAACCCTTCAACCCACCTTGCGCCTGCTGTTTCAATTGCTGCAACGCGCGGCGCAGCCCTGCTTCGGTTTGTTCATTGAAGGAAGTAACGCGCACATAGCCTAGATTGCCTTCTTCCAGGCGGAAGCGCACCACTTGTGGGCGGATGACATCGCGCGTCAGCGTGAGTTCAATGGGCCGTTCCGTACCCTGGCGGCGAATGGTGAGCTTTATCTGCGTGCCGCGTTGCCCGCGCATCTGTTCCACTGCTTCCTGCAGAGAAAGCCCCTGCACCGAAGTGCCGTTCAGATGCGTGATAAAATCCCCAGGCTTGACGCCGGCGCGCGCCGCGGGGGTTTCATCAATCGGGCTGATGACTTTGATGTATCCGCCTTCCTGCGTCACTTCGATCCCAAGCCCGCCGAATTCGCCGCGGGTCTGGGTTTGCATGTCGCGGAAGCTGCGTTGATTCAGGTAAGAAGAATGCGGATCAAGGCTGGAAAGCATGCCCTGGATGGCATTTTCGATCGCGTCCCGGTCATTCACCGGTTCCACATATTCAGCCCGCACCCGTTCAAAGACATCGCCGAAAAGGTTGAGCAGCCGATAGGTCTCCGCCCGGCCACCTTCCTGCGCCCAGGCGGCGACGATGGGGCCCACCACCACGCCGGCAGCAAAGGCCGCACCAATGCTCGCAAACCGCAAATAATCGCGCTTCATGCGCCGCAACCCTTCTTCCCATCCGGCGAAACGCGCCGGCGACACCAGCCAAGATAGTCGTTCAGAGCGCGATGCGCGACTCTTGAACGCATCCTGACGGGCGAAAAATCGCGTGTAGCGCTATTCTTGCCCCGCAAGCCAAGGGTTTGGGTCCACCACCTGCCCATCGCGGCGCAATTCCAGGTAGAGCAAACCACGCCCATCCGCCCCCGCCGCCAGCCGGCCCAAAGCCTCCCCGGCCAGCAAGCCGGTGCCCGCTTCCGTGTCCAAACGCTCAAACCCGGCCAGCACCAGATGCAGCCCAGGCCCGCATTCCAGGATGACAAGCTGGCCAAAGCGCCGAAACGGCCCGGCGAAAACCACGCGCCCGGTACATGGGCTGATCACCCGCGCCCCGGCGGCGGCGCTGAAGGTTACGCCACGCGCGGGCCCAACCTCCCCCCTTTGGCCAAAGGCGATGCTGACCCGCCCATGCACCGGGGCGGGGCGATTTGCCTCGGGCGCCGTGGCTTGAGGCAGCGCCACCGGGCTTGCCGGGCGCCCGCGCGCTTCCTGCCGCGCCCGCGCTGCCGCCAGCGCAGCTTGTCTTGCCTGTTCGCGTTCCAGCGCCGTCAGCATTTCTGCCAAATCATTGGCGCGGGCGAGCGCTTCCTGCGCGCGGGCGCCCTCAGCCATTTGGGTCGCGCGCGCTTCGCGTTCGCGCAGCCGGGTTTCGGCGATTTCCTCATCCAGCGCCGTGGCGGCTTGGCGCCAATCGGCCTCGGCTGCCGCCACCAATACGGCTTCCGCTGCGGCTACCCGGGCGCGGCGTTCGGCTTCGGCATTGGCCAGGCGCAGTTCCTCAGCCTCCGCACGGATTTGCCGTGCCGTGCCTTGCAGAACCAAAAGCCCGCGCAACGCCTCATCCGGCGGGGCGGGCTGGGCGAGCAGCGTTTCCACGGGCCAAAGTGCCAGCCGCCGCATGGCCGGCATCATGGGGGCGAGGGCCGCAGCACGAGAGGCCGCTTCGGCGAAAGCCACTGCCGCCGCCGCTTCCGCCTGGTGCTGGCGCTGCTGGGCGGCATCCAAGGCGCGTTCGGCTTCCTGCACCCGCGCCGCCATGGCGACCCTTTGCCGCGCGAGCCCGCTTTGTTCTGCCGCTGCCGCTTCCGCTTCCCGCGCGGCGGCTTCGGCGGCGGCGCGGCTGGTCGCGGTGGCGCGGCGCGCTTCTTCCAGCGCCTCACGCGAAGGCTGCGCGAAGCCAAGGCCGGGCAGCGCCAGCAGGCATAGCGCGAAAGCGAGGCGCGCCTTACGCAAGCAGGGAATGCCCTGTCATCGCGCTTGGGCGCGGCAGGCCAAGCAGGGCGAGCAGCGTTGGCGCAATATCCGCAAGCCGCCCATCCTTTATGGTCGCCCCTTGTGGCCCATTCATCAGCATGACCGGCACGACGTTGGTGGTATGCGCGGTATGCGGGCCACCCGTTGCGGGGTCTTTCATCAATTCGGCATTGCCGTGATCGGCGGTCACCAGCAGGCAGCCACCCACTTCATTTAGCGCCGCGACAATACGCCCAAGCCCCGCATCCACGGCTTCCACCGCTTGCGTCGCGGCGGCAAGGCTGCCGGTATGGCCCACCATATCGGCATTGGCGAAATTCAGCACAATCAGATCATAGGCGCGGCTATTGATGGCGGCCACGGCCTTGTCGGTCAGTTCGGGCGCCGACATTTCAGGCTTCAGATCATAGGTCGCAACATCCTTGGGCGATGGCACCATGATGCGTTCCTCGCCGGGATAGACCGCTTCTTCGCCGCCATTCAGGAAGAAGGTGACATGCGGGTATTTTTCCGTCTCCGCCATGCGGAGCTGGGTGAGGCCCGCACGCGCGACGACTTCGCCTAGCTTATCCGCCATGGATTGCGGCGCGAAAGCGGTGGCGAGATGGGCGTTCAGCGCATCACTATATTCCGTGAGGCCAACCGCGGCCGCAAAACGCGGCAGGTACCCGCGCGCAAAACCATCAAAGCCAGGATCGAGCAGCGCGGTGAGGATTTCCCGCGCGCGATCGGCGCGGAAATTAAAACAGAGAATGCCATCGCCATCCTTGATACCAGCGTAATCGCCAATCACGCTGGCGGGGAGGAATTCATCACTCTTGTCAGCGGCATGCGCTGCGGTAATGGCGGCGGCGGCGGTTGGGGCATGTGCGCCCTTCGCTTCCACCATCGCGGCATAGGCTTGCGCTACGCGATCCCAACGCTTGTCGCGATCCATCGCAAAATA
>CAMCZJ010000118.1 GCA_945886995.1 Asaia bogorensis | reverse complement strand
TGCACACGCTGCGCACGCCAGCGTTTCGCGCCGCGCTGAAACAGGCGGGGGACCGATGTGGTGCCGAAACTTCCCGCCCAACCATGGCGCAGCAGCCTCTCGCCCACGTAATTATCAACGGGCACCTGATGCCAGGCGAATGTGCTGGTTGCGATCACGCGGCGGATTTCTGTGGCAAGCGCGCCATCCACGCGTTCATCCGCATCCAGTTCCAGAATCCAATCACCAGAGCAGGCGGCGATGCCGGCATTGCGCCGATCACCTTCCAATTCCCAAGCGCCTTCCAGCACAAGGGCGCCCGCTGCGCGGGCAAGTGCGGCGCTGGCATCCGTGGTGCGGTCCAGCACCACCACAACCTCATCAGCGAAAGCGGCCGAGGCCAGGCAATCGGGCAGGCGCGCTTCTTCGTTGCGCGCCACGATCAGGATGGAAAGCTTCGGCGTCACGCCGGCACCTGCGCTGCCTGGCCAATCAGCGCCTCGGCGGCCTCCAAAACGCGCGCTGCGGGCAAATCTTCCATCGCTCCCTGGCCGGGTGGGCCATCGGCCAGCACGGCCTGCGCCTTGGGGCCTGCCGGGCCATATTCATCCGAAGGTGTGGGGCCAAACAGGCCAAGCGTCGGCGCGCCAGCAGCAGCGGCCAAATGCATCAGGCCCGAATCATTGCCGATGAAAATCGCGGCGCGCGCGAGCACCGCTGCCACCTCGGGCAGGTCGAGCTTGCCCACCAGGTCAAGCGCCTGGGGCAAGGCGGTCAGAACGGGGGTCGCCATGCTGCGTTCCTGATCCCCCGGGCCGCCCAGAATGGCAATCCCAGCACCAGGCAGCGCCCCCCCAGGCGCGGTCAGCCGCAAAGCGAGTTCCGCGAAGCGTTCCGCCGGCCAGACCTTGCGATGCCAATTCGCGGTGGGGCCCAGCACCAGCCAGGTGCGCCCTTCCGGCAGTAACGCGGCAGCCCGGGCGGTATCTTCCGGCGCGGTCCAGGTCACCGGCAGGGGCGGGGGGCTCACGCCCAAAAGTGCGGCCAGATGCGTCAGCCGATGCCCGGGCCGCCGCCCGCCCTGGATCACCCGGCGATCCCGCGCCCAGAGCAGCCAGGCAATGGCCGATGCCCGCAAATCCACCACCAAATCCCAGCGCGTGGCGGCCACCTGGCCCCAGATTTCCAGCCAATGAAGCGAATAGGGTCGCTTTTCCAGGGCGATCAGGCGTTCAAGCTGCGGCATGCGCCGAAACACGCCCTCCGCCACCTGCCCGCAGACAATGGTGAAGCGTGCCTCCGGATGCGCCCGCATGAGGTGATCCAGCAGGCCCGTGGACAGCACCGCATCACCAATGCGGGTGGAGGAGATGAAAAGAATGCGCACATGGCGCCCTTACCACTTCCCGCGCGCGAGGGGGAGGTTGCAGCGGCGCCCCAGCCGACACAGGTTTAGCCCATGAAAATCGCGCTGCTGCCGGACCGTGCCGTTCTGGAAATCTCGGGGGAGGACCGTGTCGCCTTCCTGCAGGGATTGATTTCCAATGATGTGAGCAAGGCGCGCGCCGATCAGGCGCTATGGGCCGCGCTGCTGACGCCGCAGGGCAAGTGGCTCGCGGATTTCTTTGTGATCGCAACGCCTGAGGCGCTGCTGTTGGATGTGGAAACGGCGCAGCTTGCCATGCTGGCCCAGCGCCTTTCGCGCTTCAGGCTGCGCGCCAAGGTGGCGTTGCGCGATGCCTCGGCGGAGTGGCGGGTGCATGCGGCTTGGGGGGAAGGCGCGCCGCCGGAGGGGCTCGCCGCGCGCGATCCACGCCTGCCGGAGGCCGGGTGGCGTGTGCTGGCGCCCGCAACCCTGCCCACCAACGCAAGCGCTGAGGACTACGCCGCGCATCGCCTGGATCTTGGCCTGCCCGATGGGTCGAAGGATATGGAGGCTGAGAAATCCGTGCTGCTGGAAGGCGGCTTTGATGAACTCAACGGCATTTCCTGGACCAAGGGCTGCTATATGGGCCAGGAACTGACCGCCCGGACACGCTATCGCGGCCTGCTCAAGCGTCGACTCGTGCCGGTTGCCATTGATGGCCCCGCACCTGAACGCGGGACACCGATTTTGACGCCGGAGGGGGCTGAGGTCGGGGAAATGCGCTCCAGCCATGGGGCGCAGGGCTTGGCGCTGCTGCGCTTGGAATGGCTGGATAAGGGGGCACTGTCGGCAGGCGGGGCGCGCCTTACGGCCAAGCCGCCTTCCTGGATGAAACTGCCGGAGGAAAAAGCATGAGCATCCCAGATCACGGCCCCGGGGTGCGCTTGCCGCCGCCCGTGCTGGTGGGTGGGGTGCTGGCGGTGGCCTGGTTCGCCCATCTTTTCTTTCCGGTCCTGCTTGGCCCGCCCTTGCCGAATTACGGCACGCTGGTGCTGTTCCTTGGGATTGGCCTGATCGGCTGGTCGCTATTGGCCCTGGTGCAGGCGGGCAATGACCCAAGGCCAGACAGGCCCGATGCGGCCATTGTGACAACCGGGCCGTTTCGCTTCAGCCGTAACCCGATCTACCTCGGCTTTTTGGTGGTGGTGCTGGGCTTTGCGCTGCGCTGGGGCGATTTATGGGGCTGGCTTGCGCTGCTGATCTGCCATTTGGCACTGGATCGGCTGGTGGTGGTGAAGGAGGAAGCCTACCTCAGCACGCGTTTCGGCGCGGCTTATGAGGCCTATCGCACGCGCGTGCGGCGCTGGGTTTAAGCCCGGTTGGCCAAGCCGCGCGCCAGCCGGTCGAATTCCGCGACGGTCAGCGTCTCGCCACGCCGATCCCCGGCAATCCCGGCCTCGTCCAACAGCGCTTCAGCACTGCCAAGCGTCTTCAAGGCGCCGCGCAGCATTTTACGCCTTTGTCCAAAGGCAGCGGCGGTGAGTTTTTCCATGGCGGCGAATAGCGCGGGCGGCGGGTCTTCCGCGTGGGGCGTGAAGCCAACCACGGCGGACCAGACCTTGGGCGGCGGGCTGAAGGCGCCAGGCGGCAGGCGCAGCAGCAAATCGCAGCGGCAGCGCCATTGGGCGAGCACGGCCAGCCGCCCATAAGCGGGTGTGGCAGGGGCCGCCGTGATGCGTTCCGCTACTTCGAGCTGGAACATGAGCGTCATGCCCTCCAGCGCCGCGGCACCGCGCAGCCAGCGCACCAGAAGGGCGCTTGCGACATTATAGGGCAAGTTGGCGATGATGCGCCTTGGCGTGGGCAGGGCTTTGGCCGGGTCCAGGCCAAGCGCATCGGCTTCCTGCACGCGTAGTCGCGCGGGATAGGCGGCGACCAATTCCTGCAAGGCAATCACGGCCCGCGCATCCAATTCCACTGCCAGGACTGATGCGGCAGCGGTTTCCAGCAAAGCGCGCGTCAGCCCGCCCGGCCCGGGCCCCACTTCCAGCACATGCCGGCCCGCAAGATCGCCGGCCAGTGCCGCGATGCGGGCACAGATCGCGGGATCAAGTAGGAAATGCTGACCAAGCGCTTTGCGCGCATCCAGCCCATGCCGCGCGATGGTCTCACTCAGGCTTGGCAGGTCGGGTTTGGTCACGCCTTCAGCCAGGACGTGCGGCGCTATTCGTGCGGATGTCGATTTGCGCGCGGCGGCGCAAATCGCGCTGCAATTGGCGGGACAGCAATTCCACCCGATCACGCAGAAGGATCTCGCGCGCCTGCTGCGGATTGGCTTCCGCCAGATTGCGGTTCTCCCGCGCGCAGACCATGAAGATCAGCGCGCCATCCACTGAAATGATTGGCTGCGTCGCGCGCCCTATGGGCAGGCTGCCCAGCAGATCGCGCAATTCGGGCGGGTTGATGTTGTCAAGCCGCACCGGGCCGGGGTCAGCCGGGCGCGGGCTGCCGCGCGCGGCAGCATCCATCGCCTCACACCCGCGCGCCTGGTCCGACAGCGCCTGGGCACGCTGCAATTGTGCCAATTGCTGTGCCGTTGGGGCCTGCGGATTCACCTGGCCTTCAAAGGGCAGAAACACTTGGCGCATGGTCATGATGGTTGCCATGTCGCGCCCTGAGACGCGCTTGTCGCGCAGCATGACGATTTCAAAGCCGCCAGGGACTCGGATGGGATTGCTGATGGCGCCTTCGGGCATCTGGCGCAGGGTATTGGCGACTTCCGGGTCGAAGCGATCCGCCGTCATCCAATCCATCGCACCGCCCTGGATCGCGGATTGTGATTGGCTGAATTGCGCGGCAACCATCGCGAAGGGCACGCCTTGGCGCAGGCGCTGAATGACATCAGTCACGAAGCGGCGCACCTGTGCTTCCTGCCCAGGGTTTTCGACGGGGATGAAGATTTCAGAGACCATGAATTCTGGCTCGCCCAGCCGTGCGCGCTGCGCGTTCAGGAATTCATTCACCTCAGCATCTGGGACATTGGCTTGTTCGCCCAGCATGCCGCGCAATAGCCGCGCCCAGCCGATTTGTGCGCGGATCTGATCATAAAGCACGCGCGGTTCGATGCCGGCGCGGCGCAGATTCTGCACCACGCCCCCGGGCGGCAGGCCATTGCGGCTTTCGATATTGGCGACCGAGCTTGCGATATCCTGATCCGTCACCAGAATGCGTCGGCGGCTGAGTTCTTGAATGCGGAGCCTTTCGTCAATCAGCAGGCGCAGGATCTGATCCCCGCCCTGCGCGCCGGCATCGCCCGCAACACCAGCGGAAAGTGCAAGCAGGCGGCGCCGGCTTTCGATTTCGCTGCGCGTGACGACATCCCCATTCACCACCGCCACAATACTGTTCACGTTGCCGCCGGCAGGTTGTGCCATGGCGGTGGGCATGGTGGCGGCTGGCATCAGCAAAGCCGCCAGCAGTACCAGCGCCATATATGGCTTTTGGAAAAAAATCATGGCGCGCATCAACGCCTCCTGCAGCTTGCCGCCCATGGCGGGCAGAGTGGCCCAATAGCTCATAGCGCCCTTAATCCGAAATCACCGATGGTTTTGAAGCCAAAGCGGAACAGCAGCATGGTGGAAGCGGGGTAAAGATCATTGGTCGCCGGATCTTCAGCATAGCGTTTGACGAAGCGGGTTTCAAAAATGAAGCACTCATCTTCATACAGTGCCGAAAGCCCCGTGGCGACCGGGCGATTGAGTTGTAAATCCTGCCGCGTGAAGGCGCTCACGCGCCAAAAGCCAAGCCGCTGAGACGCACCAAGATAGACTTCCTCACGCTGCGCCACGGGATTGAGATAGGGCATGGGTGGCGATTGCAGATAGCCAAGCGTGAAGGATGTATCTTCGAAAGGTCGGATCGTGGTGCTGACATCATAGGCGCGGACTGCGAAGCTTTCCCCGTCACGCCGCGCGCGCCCGGTCAGATCCAGCCATGAAGCGGGCCTGAGGCTCAAGCGGCCGACGTAATCGGAAGCGCGTTTTTGAAGGCCACTATAGGGGTAGAAAGGGCCGCCGTCTTCCTGAACACGGAAGGACCGCCCCACCAGCGCTTCCACCTGCCGATCTTCTGGCAGCAGCCAGGCGCCACGCAGCGCCAAATCGGCGCGCGTGCCACCTTCCTGTCGGTCACGGCCAGAGAAGCGATTGAGGGAGAAAAGATTGGCATCCGTGAAGTCGAAGACGATGCTGTCTTCATTGGGGATACGATATTGGCCGCCGGTCATGGGACCGGTCACCATTTGAATGCGCGGTTCAATCACCTGGCGGCCCCAATCGCCGCCATCGCGCAGGAAAGGCATGCGCCAATCAAGGGCGGTGCGAATATTGGCGGCGGCACTTTGCCCATTGGGGTTGCCGGTCGCGTAATTGGGGGCCAGGTTGATATCCTCAAAATCATAGGCAGCAAGATCTGTTTGTGCGCGCAAGGTCCAGATGCCGCCCAGATCATCCATGCGTGGCAGCGCGTAGCCGATCCGTGAGGAAAGCCGGCGCGTGCTGGTGCCGGTGCCGCGAAACACGGCGAAGTTGGAGGTATCCACCGTGAAGCGTCCACCGAGTGAATCCTCGGGCGATTCCCAATCCGCATAGATATTGGGGAGCACGAGTGGAATGCGGCTGATGTCATCGGTCCGCCGCAAGCCCTGATAGGCACGAGCGTCAAAACGCGCGAAAGCTTCAGGCCCCCAAAAGCCTTCGGTGAAGAGCGTGGTCGGCAAAACGCGCTGCGCGCCGTAGCGGTAAATGCGGAGGTATTGTTCGGAACTGGCGCGATTGAGGTCAAAGCCGGCGCGCCAGGTTTCATCAAGCGAAAAGCGGCCCTTGGCGAAGATATGGCCGGCGAAGCCTTCTTCTGTGCCATCCTGCCCATCCAGGTGACCGACGGAACTCAATACCTCAAGCTCGCCACTATTGAAGCGGCGCCGGTAATCCAGGCCAAGATTGGGCGCGACGCGCGTGGATGTGGTGGGGCGCAACACCAATTCCTGGCTTTCATCAATGGCCCAGTAATAGGGCGTTTCGATGAAGCCGCCGAGGTATTTGGTAATGCCGAAGCTGGGGCTAAGAAAGCCCGATTGCCGTGGCGAAGATCCATCCGGGTGTTGGAAATAGGGCAGCCAAATCACTGGCACGCCTGCCATATCCAGTGAGGCGCCGCGATAACGCACCTGCTGTTCGGTCCGGTCCAAGGTTGCCGTGCGCGCACGCAATTGCCAGAGCGGCGGCGCCAGAGGGTCATCCTTGCAGGGATCGCAGACCGTATAGACAACGCGTGAAAGGTCGAAGATCGAACCATCCGTCCGCCGTGCCCCGCTGGCAGCAATACGCCCATTCTGCAGCAGGTAACCGCGTAGCCCTTCCAGCACGCCATCGCGCATCTGATTGGAAAGAACTGCGCTTTCGGCAAACATCACCTGACCATCCGCTTCGATCAACTGCACATTGCCGCGCGCGGTGGCGACGCCTGTATTCCGGTTATAGGTCAGCTCATCAGCGCGCAGGATGCGCCCACCTTGGAAGGCTTCCACCCTGCCGCGCGCCACGACCAAGGCGGCGTTCTGATCATACTGCACTTCATCGGCGGTGAAGGTGACCGGCGCATTCTGCTGTGCGCGAGGCGTCGGGGTGACGGTTTCTGCCCGCGTTGGCGCGGGCTCGCCGGGGGCTATGCTTGGTGGAGGTGAAATCGGTGGCAGCAGGGGCGCCTGAGCACGGGCTAACGCCGGCGAAAGCGCCAGCACAATGATCGGCAGATACTGAATTGCCCGGCGCAACATGCTATCCATCCTCAAGATGCAGCAGTAGCGCCGCTGCCAGCAGGACACCAGCGCCAGCCGGCGCCCAGGCGGCCAATATCACAGGAAGCGTGCCGGCTTCGCCAAATTCGCCAGTGATCTTGTCCAGTACGAAAAGCGCGAATCCAGCACTCACCCCGCCAGCAATCATGCGCGCCACGCCGCCCCGTCGGGCGGAGCGCATGGAAAACCCCGCCGCCAACAGCGCCATGGCGATGGCCAGTAAGGGCAGCGCCAGCAGGGATTGGAAATGCAGCCGGTGGCGGATAGCGGAAAAGCCGGCACCTTCCAGAATTTTGATGAATTCTGGTAGCGCCCAAAGGCTGAGCGTATCCGGGGTGGCGAAGGAATTTTCAATCCGCTCAGGCGTCAATTCAGTTGGAAAATCAAGGTTTTGCGGCGCGCTGGCCAAGCGATCCGCCCCGAACACTACGGCGCCTTCAAAGCGCCAGCGGCCCGGTTGCAGCAGGGCTGATGCGGCTTCAATGCGTGCCAGGGGCCGATCTTCGGCGGAAAGCCGCCAGACCGTGACTTCGGCAAGGCGCAGCGCCTCCCCAGGGCGTAGTTCCCGCGTGGCCATGGGCCGACCTGAAATGATGGCAACGCCCTGGTGCTGCAGCCCATCATCAGCCTGGCGCAGCCAAAGCCTGCCGCCAGCCAGCGCCGTAATGCCGCCCACATTACGTAGATAAATCTGATCAAGCCGCTCGGCACGCGCCAGCATGGCGGAGGATAGCGGCGACAATGCCGTGCTGGCGCCAAGCCCAAGCAAAAGCGCCACCAGCACCGGGCCAGCCAGGAAGCCCCATGCGGAAATGCCTGCGGCCCGCGCCACCACCAATTCGGAAAACCGCGTCAGCCGCCAAAAAGCAATGATACCGCCAAGCAGCACCGCAAAGGGTAGGATTTGCATCGCCACATAGGGAAGACGCAGGGCGGCGATTTGCGACACCAGCACGAAATTCGCATCCGGCCGCGTGGCCGCGCGGCGCAGCAATTCGATCAGGTCAAACAATGCCACGAGCGCGGATAGCGCCAGCACCATAAGCAGCGCCATGGCGGCAAAGCGCCGCGCCACATAGGCCATGAGCGTGATGGGCAGCATCATGGCAGCGCCTCACGCGGCGGGGCCTTGCGTGGCAGGCCGGGGGCCCCACCGAGCCACCAAGCCGAAATGACGCCGGGCAGGGTTGCGTGGAGCCAAATCAGCCAGATCAGCCCATCGCGCCGTGCCGCCGCATTGCCGATGGTGAGGCCAAGCGCCAGCAGCGCCACCATGATGCCAATACCAAGCACGACGCCAAAGCCCCCGCCATGACGCCGGAACTGCCCGGTCAGTGCGACCGCCAGCCCCACAAGCGCGAAGGAAAGCGCAGTCACCGGGCTTGCCATGCGCTGATGCGCCTCCGCCCGGAAGCGCCTGATCTCACGCGGGCGCAACCCCTCTGCCGGATCAGGGTCAAGCAATTCTGCGATGGAGCGTTCGCGGCTATCGCGGCTGCGGGTTTCCTCACTGCGCGCCACACGGGCCAGATCAACGCTGTTTTCCGAAAAACTCAGCACGGTCAGGCGTGGCGGCGCGCCTGATGCGCCCTTTTCCATTTGCTGGCGCACGCCGTCATACAGCGTGACACGCGGGCCTTCCGGCCCTTGCCCGATGCGTCCGGACTGCGCCAGGATGGTCACCGCTCCGCCGGCTTCGCGCTGGTCATGCACCATAATCCCGCGCAGCGTGCCATCGGCTTCGCGCTTGCGGGCGTAAACGGTCAGATCATTACCTACGGTTGAGAAAACCCCTTCCTGCAATAGCACGCCCACCAATTGATTGCGGATTTCGAACTGCCATTGCCGAAAGGCCGTGTGGCTGAGCGGCACCAGCCAGAAATTGAGCAGCGCCATCACCGACACCACCAGCAGCCCCAGCGCCAGGGCTGGGCGGGCAAGCTGCCAATTGGAAAGCCCCGCCGCGCGCATCACGACCAATTCGCGGTCCCCGGCCAGGCGCAAATGGACAAACAGCATCACGATGAAGGTCGTGATCGGCAGAATGACCGAAAAGAAGGATGGCAATAACAGGCTGGTCAATTCGAAAAACACCGCGAGTGACAGCCCGCGATCCAGCACCAATTCAATGAAGCGCAAGGATTGGGTTAGCCAGACAAGCGCCGCCAGCCCCACCGTCACGGCAAGCAGGGCCAGCGCAAGCTGGCGGAACAAGTAGCGGTCAAGCAGGGTCATCGGCTTGGCGAGCCTAGCCGCTTGGCGCCAATGCCGAAAGCGGCAAAGGCTTCAGGGGAGCACCTTGCCCGGATTCATGAGCCCCTTGGGGTCTAGCGCGGCCTTGATCTGGCGCATCACCGCAAGCTCCGCACCCCCGCGCCATTCTTCCATCAAATCGGTCTTGAGCTGGCCAACGCCGTGTTCCGCGCT
>CAMCZJ010000117.1 GCA_945886995.1 Asaia bogorensis | reverse complement strand
CGTGCGGTTGGAAGAAGCGGGCAAGCTTGTGGATGGCCAGGGGGCGGATACGGATACGATTGTCGCCTCTGCCCGGGCCTATGTGCATGCGTTGAACAAGCTTTTGGTCAAGCGCGAACGCACCGAACCGCCGGCGGTGCTGCGTGCCTGAGGGCTATCCCTGATTCTGGCTTGAGACTTGGGCTGAGCGGGGGTAAACCCCCGCTCCTATTGTTTTTCCCGGACTCCTCTCCCGCAGCCGTGGCGTGCTGGGGCGGGCGTTCTTGCAAGGGGTAGCATCATGTTCGGACGCCTATTCGGCTTCCTTTCCGCCGATATGGCCATTGACCTCGGCACGGCGAATACGCTGGTCTATGTGAAGGGCCGGGGCATCGTTTTGAATGAGCCGAGCGTGGTCGCCATTTCCGATCAGCGTGGCCGCAAGCAGGTGCTGGCGGTGGGTGAAGAGGCGAAACTCATGCTGGGCCGCACGCCGGGTAATATCTCGGCCATTCGCCCCCTGCGCGATGGGGTGATTGCGGATTTTGAAGTGGCGGAAGAAATGATCAAGCATTTCATCCGCAAGGTGCATAATCGGCGCGGCTTTGCCTCCCCCATGATCATTGTCTGCGTGCCTTCGGGGTCCACTGCGGTGGAACGGCGCGCCATTCAGGAAAGCGCGGAAAGTGCTGGCGCGCGCAAGGTGCTGCTGATTGAAGAACCCATGGCGGCGGCGATTGGCGCCGGCCTGCCAGTGACGGAACCATCGGGTTCCATGGTTGTGGATATTGGCGGCGGCACCACGGAAGTTGCCGTGATCAGCCTGGGTGGCATTGTCTATGCGCGCAGCGTGCGCGTGGGTGGCGACAAGCTGGATGAGGCGATCATTTCCTATATCCGCCGCCAGTTCAATCTGCTGATCGGTGAAAGTACGGCGGAACGCATCAAGCTCGCAATCGGCGCCGCCGCCCCACCCGAAGATGGGGAAGAAGGTCCTCTCGCCGAAGTGAAGGGCCGCGATTTGATGAATGGCGTCCCGCGGGAAGTGATGATCAGCCAGCGCCAGGTGGCGGAAGCGCTGGCCGAACCTGTCGGCCAGATCGTGGATGCGGTGAAGACGGCTTTGGAAAATACGCCGCCCGAGCTTGCCGCCGATATCGTGGATAAGGGCATTGTGCTGACCGGCGGCGGGGCTTTGCTTGGCCGGTTGGACCAGGTGCTGCGTGACGCGACTGGCCTGCCTGTGGTTGCGGCGGAAGATGCGCTTTCCTGTGTGGCGCTTGGTACCGGGCGCGCGCTTGAGGATATCAAGCGGCTTCGCCATGTGCTGACATCAATGTATTGAGGGGAGCAAGGGGGTAGCCCAGCGTGATCAGGCTTAGTATCCCTCTACGGCAGGCATTGGCGCGGCTTTCGCTGCCGATCATGATTGCCGTGGCCTTTGGGGTGATGCTGCTGGGCAAGGCGGATACGCTGCTGGTGGAGCGGTTGCGCACCACGCTTTCTGATGGGCTGGCGCCGATCTATGGCGCGATTTCACAGCCGTTGAACGCGGTTGAGCAGGCGGTTACGGAAGTCCAAAACCTTGCGACGCTGCGGAGCGACAATGCAAGGCTGCGCGAAGAAAATGAACGGCTGCGCCGCTGGCATGCAGCAGCGCTGAGCCTTGAGGCGGAAAATGCGCTGCTGCGCCGCCAGCTTGGCTTCATGCCCGAAGCGGCGCCAAATTTTCACGCCGCGCGTGTGGTGGCAGATGGTGGGGGCACCTATGCCCGCGCAGTGCTGCTTTCCATCCCGCCGCAGCATGGCATACGCAAGGGTCAGGTTGCCTTGGATGAACGCGGCTTTGTCGGCCGCGTCACGGAAGTGGGCGCACGTTCGGCGCGTGTGCTGCTTGCGACCGATATGAATAGCCGCGTGCCGGTCACGCTTGAAGCGAGCCGCGCGCGGGCGGTGATGGCGGGCACGAATGGCGCCCGCCCGCGGCTTGCGCATTGGCCGGAAGGGGTGATCCCGCAGGAAGGCGAACGCGTGGTCACCAGCGCCCAGGCCAATGCCTTCCCGGCTGGGCTGCCGGTTGGCGTGGTGCGGCGCAGCGCCCAGGGCAGCCTTGAAGTGGAGCTTTTTGCGCGGCTCGATCAATTGGAGATGGTGCGGCTATTTGATTTCGGCCTATCGGGCATTCTGCCGCCGGAAGCGGTGGCACGCCCGGAATCTCGCCCAGCGCGGCGGTGATTCTCCATCATGGCACTCAATGCTCCGCTCCGCGCGCCGCCCCCCGGGCGCCCGGAACCGCCGCAGGATTTTGCACGGCGGCTTGAAGCGCTGCTGAGGCTTGCTTTTCCGCTGGTCTCCACCGCGCTTGTGCTGATCTTCGCGGCAACGCCCACCACGCTGCCGGCGCTGGCCTTCGCGCTGGCCATGCCGGCCATTGGCTTCTGGACCGTGTTTCGCCCCGCCGGCATGGCACCGCCCATGGTTTTCCTGCTGGGGCTTTTGCTTGATTTGCTGACCATGGCGCCGCTTGGTGTGCATATCATCGCGCTGCTCACGCTGCATGGCGCGGCGATGCGGCTGCGCTTCTGGCTCGCCCGGCTAGGTTTTGTCATGGTGTGGCTCTGCTTCTGTTTGGGCGCCTTGGTGGCGACACTGCTCGCCTGGGGCTTCACCGGGCTGTTGTTGCTGGCGCTGCCGCCCTGGCAGCCGATTTTCCACACGCTGCTGCTGAGCGCCGGGCTTTATCCGCTGATTGCCACATTCCTCTCTCGCGCGCATGAGGCGATGCGCCGCGCGGAGAATTTGCCATGAAGCTCTGGCCCGGGCGGCGCGCTTCCGGCTTTGGCGCCAATACCAACATCAAGCGGGAAGAAGAACGCCGGCGGACGATCTTCACGCGCCGCGCGGCGCTGCTCGGGGTGATGCAATTGGGCGCAGTTGGCTTCCTGGGGCATCGGCTTTATCGGTTGCAAATTGAAGAAGGTCGGCGCTACGCGACACTCGCGGAAGAAAACCGCGTCAGTGCAAGGCTTTTCGCCCCACCGCGCGGGCGCATCCTTGATAGGCGCGGTGATGTGGTGGCGGGCAATCGGCTGAATTGGCGTGCGCTGCTGGTTGCGGAACAAACCGCTGATGTGACCGCAACGATCGAAACCTTCTCCCGCATTGTGCCCTTGTATGATCATGAAAAGGCGCGGATTGAACGCGATATCAGGCGTAATCGCCGTTTCGTGCCCGTGATCCTGCGCGAATTCCTAAGCTGGGAGGAAATGGCGGCGATTGAGGTGAATGCCCCAGACCTGCCCGGCGTATCGGTGGATATGGGCACGACCCGCATCTATCCCGAAACCGAACATCTGGCGCATGTGCTTGGCTATGTCGGTACGCCCACTGAACAGGAAGCCGGTGAGGAAGGGCTGGTGCATCTGCCTGGTATGCGTGTGGGCCGCGCGGGGCTTGAACGCTTTCATGACCGCGTGCTGCGTGGGCGCGCCGGTACGGTGCAGGTTGAGGTGAATGCGCTTGGCCGCGTGATCCGTGAATTGGACCGACGTGAAGGCATCCCCGGCCAGGATGTACAGATTTCGGTAGATACCGGGCTGCAAAAGGCAATACGCGATAAGATTGATGAAGGCACCACGGCCGTGCTTTTGGATGCACGCAATGGCGAGGTTCTGGCCATGGCGACCAAGCCATCCTTTGACCCCAATATCTTCAATTCCGGCGTCAGCGCCGCGCAATGGCGGCAATGGACCGCATCCCGTTCCACGCCGCTGATCAACAAGGCGACCAATGGGCTTTATGCGCCGGGATCTACCTTCAAGATGGTGGTGGCGCTGGCGGCGCTGGAAGCCAAGGTCTGCCGGCCCGGCGATATCGTCCACTGCCCTGGGCATTTCGATTTCGGCGACACACGCTTTCATTGCCATAAGCAAAGCGGCCATGGCGGCATGAATATGCGTACCGCCATTTCGGCAAGTTGCGATGTTTATTTCTACGAAATGGCGCGCCGGACGGGCATGGATAAAATCGCCGCCATGTCCACGCGCTTTGGCCTTGGCGTGGATTTGGACATTGAATTGCCCGGCACGCGCCGCGGGCTGGTACCCACCCGCGCCTGGCGGCAAGCACAAGGCCACCCTTGGAATATTGGCGATACCATTGTGCATGGCATCGGCCAGGGCTTCTATCAGCTGACCCCGCTATCCCTTGCAGTGATGACCGCGCGGCTTGCCACCGGGCGCGCGGTGCAGCCGCATCTCACGCGGGCCATTGCCGGCCAGCCGGTGCGCGGTGGCAAGCCCGAGGATTGGCCATCGCTCGGCATTCCTGAAGCCGATTTGCGCGTGGTGCGCGAAGCCATGTGGGCGGTGGTCAATGGCGGCGGCACTGCGGGTGTCGCGAGGCTGCCCGGGCAACTCGGCGTCATGGCAGGCAAGACTGGCACCACGCAGGTTAGGCGCGTTTCCCGCGAACAGCGCGAAAGGGGCTTCAACGTCGCCAACCTGCCGCGCGAATGGCGACCACACGCGCTATTTGTCGCTTACGCACCTTACGAAAACCCGGTCTTCGCACTTTCAGTGATTGTGGAGCATGGCACCAGTGGGTCGGGCGCTGCAGCACCGCTCGCGCGCGATATCATGGTGGAAGCCTTCCAGCGCCTGCCCATCACACCCACGCCGCGCGACCCGCGCGTGGCGGAGCTTGGCCGATGATTTTCGAACGTCGGCTGCTCACGGAAAGTCGCGGCGCTGGCCTGGTTTCCAAGCTTTGGCGCGTGCCTTGGCTTTTTGTGCTGCTGCTGGGCGGCATTGCTGCCATTGGCTATGTCGCGCTCTGGACAGCAGGCAGCGGCAACGCTGATGCCTATGCGCAGAAACACGCGTTGCGCTTTGGCTTCTGTTTGGTGATCATGCTGAGCATCGCCTTCATTGATATCAGGGTGATCCTGCGCTTCGCTTGGGTTGGCTACGCGGTAGCGTTCGGCTTGCTGGTGCTGGTGCTGTTTCATGGCAATGTTGGCAAGGGCGCGCAACGCTGGCTGGATCTTGGCCCGGTGCAGTTGCAGCCATCGGAGCTGATGAAGATCATGCTGGCGCTGGCGCTGGCGGCCTGGTTTCATCGTGCGTCCTGGGAACGCATGGGCAATCCGTTTTTCCTGATCCCGCCAGCGCTCATGGTATTGCTGCCGGTCGGTTTGATCTTGAAGCAGCCTAATCTGGGTACCGCGCTGATCACCGCCATGATTGGCGCCGCCGTGTTTTGGGCGGCAGGCATGCGCTGGTGGAAATTCGGCCTTATGTTCGGGGCCGCCGCCATCGCCGCCCCCATCGTCTATGACCATTTGCGCGATTACCAACGCGCGCGCATCACGACCTTCCTTGATCCTGAAAGCGATCCACTCGGCGCGGGCTACAATATCATCCAATCCAAGATCGCGCTGGGTTCGGGCGGTATGTGGGGCAAGGGCTTCCTGCAAGGCACGCAGGGGCATTTGAACTTCCTGCCGGAAAAGCAAACAGATTTCATCTTCACCCTGATCGCCGAGGAATTCGGCTTCACAGGCGCTATCGCAACGCTGTCCATACTGCTGGCGGTGATTGTGTTCTGCTACATCGTCGCTTTCCGATCGCGCCATCAATTTGGTCGGCTGCTCGCGATTGGGCTTGGCACAAATTTCTTCCTTTATGTCTTTGTGAATGTTGCCATGGTCACGGGGGCCATTCCGGTGGGCGGGGTGCCGCTGCCGCTGATCAGCCATGGCGGTTCGGCCATGCTGACCGTGATGATCGGCTTCGGCCTGCTGCTTTCAGCCCATGTCCATCGAGATACCGAATTGGGGCCTATGCGTGAATAACCGCGCGCGGCTGCTGCTGGCCTGGGTGCTGGCAGGGCTTGTTGCTGGCATTGCGCTGCATGTCGCGGATTACCCTTCCTATGCCAGCATTGCCTGGGCGGCGGCATCCCTGCCTGTTGCGCTGCATGTGGCGATTGGCGTGATCCGTTCCCTTATCGGGGGACGGCTTGGCGTGGATGTGATTGCGCTTTTCTCCATCCTGGGCGCGTTGGCGCTTGATGAAGCCGCAGCCGCCGCGGTGATCGCGCTGATGGTGGCGGGTGGCGAGGCTTTGGAAGCCTGGGCCGAGGGCCGCGCGCAAGGGGCACTGACTGATCTTCTGGCACGCGCCCCGCGCGGTGCGGCGCGCATCAGCAATGGCGAGATCACAGAAGTCACGCTGGATGCCATAGCGCCAGATGACCTGCTGCTGGTCCGCCCCGGAGAAACCGTGCCCGCCGATGGCACGCTGGAAGATGCCGGCGCGACGCTTGATGAAAGCATGCTGACTGGCGAACCGCTGCCCGTTGCGCTGGCCCAAGGGGCGCGGCTCCGCAGCGGCGCGGTGAATGCCGGCAGCGCCTTTCGCATGCGCGCCAGCGCGGGGGCTGCCGGCAGCACCTACGCCGCCATCATCCGGCTGACCCAAGCCGCGTCGCAATCCCGCGCGCCGCTGGTGCGGCTTGCGGATCAATGGGCCATTGCCTTCATCATCCTGACCTGCTGCCTGGCCGGCGCGGCCTGGCTGATTTCAGGCGACCCGCGCCGCGCGCTGGCGGTGCTGGTAGTGGCCACCCCCTGCCCGCTTATTCTGGCCGCACCCATTGCACTCATCGCCGGCATTGGCCGCGCGGCGCGGCGCGGCATTGTGGTGAAGGGCGGCGCCGCGCTGGAACGGCTAGCGCGCATTCGCACCGTGATTTTCGACAAGACCGGCACGCTGACACCCGGCAGGCCACGGCTTGCGGGGATTGAGGCTGATCCCGCGCTTGGCCGCGATGCGGCGCTACGGCTCGCGGCCTCGCTCGCCCAGGCTTCCACGCACCCGGTCTCGGTTGCGCTGGTCGCCACGGCGCGCGCCCGGGGCTTTGATCTGCCCATCCCCGAGAGCGTTGAGGAAACCCCAGGCGGCGGGCTTTCCGGCCTGGTGGATGGCAAGGTGGTGACCCTTGGCAGTGAGGGCTTTCTAATCGGCCAAGGCATGGGCCCCGAAAACGGGCTTTTCGCAGCGGCCTTGGTAAGTGCTGCCGGTTCGGTCGGCTGGCTGGCCGTGGAAGGGCGCGCGGCGGCGGCCTTCATCATGGCGGATGGGCTGCGCGAAGAAGCGCCCCGCGCGGTGCGGGCACTCCGCGAGCTTGGCATTGCGCGCATCCTGATGGTGACGGGGGACCGCGCCGCCGCTGCCACCCCCATCGCGGCGGCGCTCCGCTTGGATGCCATGCTTGCGGATCGCGACCCGGAAGGGAAGCTGATCGCCCTGCGCGCTGAGGCCGTGAATGGCCCGGTTGCCATGGTGGGCGATGGCGTCAATGACGCGCCGGTGCTGGCCGCGGCTGATGTCGGCATTGCCATGGGCGCGCATGGCACGGCGGCAGCGGCAGAAGCGGGCGATGTGGTGCTGCTGGCGGATAGGTTGGACCGCGTGGCGGAAGCCATTTCCATTGCGCGGCGCGCCCGGCGCATTGCCTTGCAGGCCATTTTGCTTGGCATTGGGCTTTCGCTACTGGCCATGATGGCGGCAGCTTTCGGCTGGCTGAGCCCACTTGCCGGCGCGCTATTGCAGGAAGCGATTGATGTCGCGGCCATCCTGTATGCGCTCCGCGCCCTGCTGCCCGGAAAGGATGGCGCCGTGGTGCGGCTTTCGCATGAGGCTGGGCTTTCGGACCGCGTTGCCGAACATGCGGGTTTGCGTGACCTGGCCGAGGCGTTGCGCGGCGCGGGTGAGACGCTGCATGAAGGCCCCGCGCAGCTTGCCGCATTGCGCGCACTTGAACGGCGGCTGCGCGATGAATTGCTGCCGCATCAAGCCGCTGAGGAAAGCGCGCTTTACCCGGAAGCTGCGGCGCGCCTGGGTGGGCAGGACCCGCTTGGGGTATTGCTGCGGATGCATACTGAAATCGAGGGGCTGGCGGATCGGTTTTCGAGCCTTTTGCCCCTTGCCGAAGCGCCGGGGGGCTTTACCGAAGTGACGCCCGCGCTGCGGCGCACCCTATTTGCGCTGGAAGCGCTGCTGGCGCTGCATCTGACCGCGGAGGAGGAAGCTTTGGCGGGCCTGACCGGGCCTGAGGAGGCCGTGCATGCTTCCCCTCGCTAAACCCGTGCATTTTAGGCTAAAGCCAATTCTGAGATGAGCACGCAGCCCCCCGAATCCGAAGCGCCGAGCCGCGACGGGCTTTGGCCCATGCCGCCCGGCCCACCGCATGAGGAACGCCATTTCACGCAGAATGAGGTGGTGCGTGATCTGGTGATCGGCACTGCTGATGGCCTGACCGTACCCTTCGCACTAGCTGCTGCATTGTCAGGCGCTGTTGCCGCCAACCCGCTGATTGTCACAGCGGGCCTGGCCGAGATTGCTGCGGGCTGCGTAGCCATGGGGCTTGGCGGCTACCTTGCCGCGCGCACGGATGCCGATCATTTCGCGGCTGAACGCCGGCGCGAAGAAGAAGAAACCGAAATCTACCCGGATCGCGAACGCTGGGAAGTGGCCGCAATCCTGCATCGTTATGGCGTGCGCGGTGATGCGCTGCGCGCGGCGGTGGACAGCATCTGCGCCGATAAGCGGCGCTGGGTGGATTTCATGATGCGGTTTGAATTGGATTTGAAGGAACCGCAGCCCGATCGCGCGGCGCGCTCAGCCATCACGATTGGCGGCGCCTATGTGGTTGGCGGGCTATTGCCACTATCGCCCTATATGCTGCTGGACAGCACGCAACAGGCCTTGGTGATTTCCGCCTGCATCACGGGCGTGGCGCTGGCGGGGTTTGGCTGGCTGAAAGCGAAAGCGACCGGCCTGCCTGCGGGGCGCGGCGCGGCGCAGACGCTGCTGATTGGCGGGCTGGCCGCCGGTGTGGCCTATATAGTGGCAAAGCTGGTGGGCGGCTAAGCCGCGCACCTCACAAGGCGCGATTGGCCCGCGCCACCACCGCTTCAAACAGCACCTGGCAGCCTGCTTCGGCTTCTTCCGGCATGATGCTTTCTGCCTCGTTATGCGAAAGCCCATCCTTGCAGGGCGTGAAGATCATCGCAGTCGGCACGGAACGCGCGACATAAACCGCATCATGGCCGGCGCCCGAAATGATCTCGCGCGAGGGCAAGCCAAGGCGCTTGGCGGCTTGGCGCACCAGGTCAACGCAGGAAGCATCAAAGGGCTGCGCGGGGATGCGGAACAGCTCGGTCAATTCAAGCTTGCAGCCATTGGCTTCGACAAGCTTGCGTGCTTCTTCCGGGAAGCTTTCGGAAAGGCCCTGGATTTGCGCGTCTGACGGGTGGCGGAATTCGACGCTGAAGCGCACTTCGCCCGGCACCACATTGCGGCTGGCGGGCAGCACTTGCAGGAAGCCGACGGTGCCGCGGCCATCCTCGCCCCGCGCGCGCATCAACTGATCCACACGTTCAATCACGCGCGCGGCGGCCACCAGCGCATCGCGCCGCGCGGAAGGCGGCGTGGTGCCGGCGTGGCTGTCTTGCCCGATGATCACCGCATCATACCAAACCTGCGCCTGAGCGCCGGTGACCACGCCAATCTGCTTGCCTTCGCGTTCCAGGATCGGGCCCTGTTCGATATGCAATTCGAAATAGGCATCAGCCGGGAAGGGGGCGGCCTTATGCGGGCCCTTATAGCCAATGGCATCCAGCGCATCACCCACACTCACGCCATCCACATCGCGCAGGCCATAGGCTTTTTCCTGCGTGTAAATGCCGGCCCAAACGCCGCTGCCCATCA
>CAMCZJ010000116.1 GCA_945886995.1 Asaia bogorensis | reverse complement strand
GGCTCAAAGGTTGAATGCGTCAGGATATCGCCGATGATATCAACGGCGAGTGCCGTGTCTTCCTTCAGCACCTTGGCGTAATAGGCGGTTTGTTCGCGGGCGGTATAGGCATTCAAATGCCCGCCGACATTCTCAATTTCCCGCGCAATCGCCGCCGCATCGCGCCGCCCCGTGCCCTTGAAGGCCATGTGTTCCAGGAAGTGGGAAACGCCATTGTCTTCCGGCGTTTCGTGTCGCGTGCCGACCGAGACATAGGCACCGAAGGAAACGGTTTCCACGCGCGGCATGTTTTCAGAAACAACGGTCAGGCCATTGGCAAGGCGGGTAACGCGGACGGCTTCGGTCATGGGTGAATGTATCTTTTCAAGCTGTATTACGACGGGCATGGGCACGAACCGCTTCTTCCACCGCGCCGAGGTCATCGGCCAGCACGGAAAAGCGTTCTTCCCGATCATATAGGTCGGCAAGCCGCGCGGGCAGAGGGGGGCGCAGCCCCGTGGCGCGTTCCACCGCATCGGGGAATTTCGCCGGATGCGCGGTGGCGGCCACCACGACCGGAATGGCAGGGTCTTCCGGCGCCAAAGCGCGCGCGGCGGCGGTGCCAACCGCGGTATGCGGGTCCGCCAAATACCCTGCCGCCTGATGCAAATGGCGGATTTCGGCGAGTGTCCCGGCATCATCCAGGGTGAAGCCCGCGAAAAGCCGGTTAGTTTCCCGCCACGCGGCATCCGCGATGGGCATGCGCCCTTCGGCGCGGAAGCGACGCATGGCTTCCCCCGTGATGCCGCCATCGCGGCCCTGCAATTCGAACAATAGGCGTTCGAAATTGGAAGAAACCTGAATATCCATGGAAGGCGAAAGGGATGGTTCAACTGGCCGCGCTGTCATGTCATTGGTCGCCAGAAACCGCGCCAGGATATCATTGCGGTTCGACCCCACGATCAGCTTTGCCACCGGCAGGCCCATGCGCATCGCGGCCCAGGCGGCCAGCACATTGCCGAAATTGCCGGTAGGCACGCTGAAAGCCACGGGGCGATCAGGCGCGCCAAGCGCCAGAGCAGCCGCGACATAATAGGGGATTTGCGCCGCAATCCGCGCCCAATTGATCGAATTCACCGCCGAAAGCCGCATTTCCTGGCGGAAAGGCGCGTCATTGAACATGGCCTTGACCAAATCCTGGCAGGCATCGAAATCGCCCTTGATCGCGATATTGCTGACATTTGGCGCCAGCACGCTGGTCATTTGCCGGCGCTGTACTTCGCTTGTGCGGCCTTCGGGGTGCAGGATGACGATATCAACCGCCGCGCGATCCCGGCAGGCTTCAATGGCGGCCGAACCTGTATCGCCCGAGGTCGCGCCGACAATCGTCACGCGCTCGCCACGCTTGGTCAGCACATGATCGAAAAGCGGCCCCAGCAATTGCAGCGCCATATCCTTGAAGGCGAGTGTTGGGCCATGGAACAGCTCCAGCGCAAAACACCGCTGATCAAGCTGGACCAGCGGCACAATGGCCGGATGGCCAAAGCCGGCATAGGCTTCCTGGCATAGTTTCCCGAGAGGCAGGCCAGACCCGGCGAATAGCCCGATGATGCGCGCGGCTAATTCGGGATAGGTGAGCCCGCGCATGGCGCGCCATTCGGCGGGCGAAAGCTCTGGCCAATGGCGCGGCACGAAAAGCCCGCCATCCTCAGCGAGGCCAGCCAGCAATACGCCTTCAAAATCCCGGGCCGGCGCCTGCCCGCGTGTTGAGATGTACTCCATGGCGGGAGACATAAAGGGTGACGCAGCACGTGGCGAGACCACCCCAAAAAGAAAGGGCGATCCGGTCATTGGATCGCCCCTCGTTTCTGCAGAAAAGGCGCCCAATCAGCCCGGCGCATTGCCCCGTGCATTCAGGCGTAGCGGCACAAAGCGCTGCCCGCCGGCATTCTCGACGGCAAATAGTCCAACATTGCGGTTCTGCCGGCGCAGGCGCTCAATCTGTTCCTGCACCTCAGCGGGCGTTGCCACGCGCTGCTGCTGCACTTCCACAATCACATCACCGGGGCGAAGCTCGCGTTCTGCCGCGGGGGTGCCGGGCACGACCTCCACAATCACCACGCCGCGCTGTTCGGGGCGCAGGTTGAAGCGCTGGCGAAGCTCATCCGTGATGGTCGCAACCCTGAGCCCAAGCCCGGTGAGCTCCACCGGCCCCTGACCGGGAGGAGGCGCCGCCGGCGCCCCGGCCTGGCGCTGTTCCGCCGGCAATTCACCCAGCGTCACCGTCACGGTTTCTTCCTTGCCATCGCGCCAGACCACGACCGGCACCGAATTGCCCACATTGTTATCTGCCACAATGCGCGGCAGGGCGCGCATTTCCGGCACCGGCACGCCATTGAAGCGGATGATCACATCGCCTGAGCGAATCCCCGCCTGGGCCGCCGGGCCATCTTCCTGCGCCCGCGCCACCAGCGCGCCGCGCGTGCCGGCTGGCAGGCGGAGCGCTTCGGCAATGTCATCCGTAACACCTTGGATATTCACGCCAATCCAGCCCCGCCGCACGCGCCCGGCATCACGTAGCTGCGCCACCACGCGGCTTGCCATATTGGCCGGAATGGCAAAACCAAGCCCCGCCGAAACCCCGCTGGGGGAGACGATGGCGGTGTTGATCCCAATCACCTGGCCGCGCATGTTAAATAGCGGCCCGCCGGAATTGCCCTGATTGATCGAAGCATCCGTTTGGATGAAGTCGTCATAAAGCCCCTGGCCGATATCGCGCCCGCGGGCCGAGACAATGCCCGCCGTGACCGTGCCACCAAAGCCGAAGGGATTGCCGATGGCGATCACCCAATCGCCCACTTCGGACTGATCGGAATCACCAAAGGCAACAGCGGCAAGCGGCTTGTCATGCTTGATGCGCAGTACCGCGATATCCGTGCGCGGGTCCGTGCCGACCAATTCTGCTCGAATGCTGGTCTTATCCTGCAGGATCACGTTGATTTCATCGGCGCCGTCAATCACGTGGTTATTCGTCACCACGATCCCTTCCTGCGCATCAATAATGAAGCCCGAACCGAGTGATTGCGCACGCCGCGGGCGCTGCTGCGGGCCTTCGCCCTGGCCCTGACCGGGCGGGCGGTTGCGATTGAAGAAATCGCGGAAGAATTCCTCAAAAGGGCTGCCCGGCGGCAATTGCGGCATTTCCGGCGCATTGGGGCGGCCGGCGCGCGGGGCAACATTCTTGGAGGTGGAGATATTGACCACCGCCGGCAGCAATTCCCGCGCAAGTGGCGCAAAGCTTTCCGGCGCGCGTTGCTGCGCCTGGGCAGGGGCGATCAAGGGCAGCGGGGCCAGCGCAAGGGCGCCCGCGAGGGCAAGATGGACGATACGCAAGGAAGCTCTCCTCGGGATTGCGTCAATGATCATAGCAGATTGGCGCCATGGGCGTGAGTGTAGGCCGTTTCTTTGCAACGAAGTGCGACAAAGAACGACAGTGTCACCAAAGCTTGAGCAGCCAGGCAAGGCCTATCCCGGCTGTGGCGGCAATCAGGCCGCCAATACGAAGCCGGTTTTCCGGTGCCTCAGCCAGGGATGCCAAAGCGCGGCGCATAAAGCCCGGCGCAATTGCATACACCAAACCTTCCAGGGCCAGCGCTATGGCGATGCCCTGGAGCAGTGTGGTGAAACTCACCTCGGCGCTGGCGCCTGGCTTGGGGCGGCCGGAAGGCCATTCGGGCTTTCCCGGAAGTAGCGGAAGAATTCCGAATCCGGGGTGAGGACCATTTTGGTGTCACCTTCGGCAAAGGCCTCGCGATAGGCTTGCATGGTGCGCCAGAATTGGAAGAAGGCCGGGTCGCGCTGGAAGGCTTCCGCGAAAATGCGGATGGCTTCCTGTTCGCCCTGACCGCGCAGGATGTCGGCCTGCGCCTGGGCTTCCGCGATCAGCACGGTGCGTTCACGCTCAGCACTTGCGCGCACGCGCTGGGCCACTTCCGCACCCTCGGCGCGGGCTTCGCGCGCCACGCGTTCACGTTCGGATTGCATGCGTGACAGGATGGCTTGCGTATTTTCGCCCGGCAGATCGGCGCGGCGAATGCGTACATCTTCCACGGCAATGCCGAATTGGCGGGCTTCTTCATTCACCTGACGGCGGATTTCACCCATGATTCGCGTGCGATCCGCCGATAGCACCGAAAGCAGTGGCTCATTGCCCAAAACGCGACGCAAGGATGAGGTGACGATGGAATTGAGCCGGGCGCGAATGCCCGCTTCGGTCGCGCCCACCGTCTGGAAGAAGCGCAGCGGATCGGTGATGCGATAGCGCGTGAAGCTATCCACAATCAGTCGGCGCTGATCGCCCAGGATCACTTCTTCGCCCGGTGCGTCGAAATCGAGCAGGCGCCGGTCAAAGGTGATCACGGATTGAATGAAGGGCAGCTTCCAATGCAGGCCGGGTTCCTGGATCACACGGCGTGGTTCGCCAAATTGCGTGATCAGCACCTGCTGCGTCTGGTGCACCGTGAACAGCGTGGAAGACGCGGTGAAGATTGCCGCGGCAAGAATGCCGAGCAGAATGACAGAGCGGTTCATCGCGGCGCCCCCGTACGGTTTTGCATCATGGGCGCGGCGGCGGCTCCCGGTGGCAGCGGCGCGGGCCGCTGCTGAGGTGTTGCGGCAGGCGCCTGTCGCGCCCCCCCGTTTTCACCCAATTGCAGGAAGGGCACCACGCCCTGCAAGCGGTCATCCACAATGACCTTGGGGTTGCGCCGGAGGATTTCTTCCATGGTTTCCAGATACATCCGGCGCGTGGTCACATCGCGCGCCAATTCATAAGCGGAAAGCACGGATAGGAAGCGGGCACTTTCACCGCCGGCACGCGCCACTTGGCTTTCGCGGAAGCCCTGGGCTTCCTGGCTCATGCGTTCAGCCTCACCACGGGCGCGGGGGATGATGTCATTGCGGAAGCTTTCCGCTTCATTGCGCAAACGCTCACGGTCCGCATTGGCGCGCTGCACATCGCGGAAAGCATCAACCACCTGGGCTGGCGGGTCCACCTTCTGCAATTGCACCTGCGTGATTTCGATGCCGGCCTTGTATTGGTCCATGATCACCTGGGCACCGCGGCGCACTTCCTGTTCAATCTGGGCACGCGCTTCGGTCAGCGCAGGCTGGATGGGGGTGCGCCCGATCACTTCGCGCATCACGCTCTCGGCTGCGGTTTTCACCGTGCTTTCCGGGTTTCGCGTATTGAAAAGAAACTCGCCCGCATCGCGGATGCGCCAAAAGACGGCGACATCAATGTCAATGATATTTTCATCGCCCGTCAGCATCAGGCTTTCTTCGAGAACATCGCGCGCTGCCATCACGCGCCCACCCGTGATGCCGCCATCCTGTGCGCCGACAAAGCCGATATCCACGCGGTTGATGCGCGTGACGCGCGGTGTGGTGTGGCTTTCAACTGGCCAAGGCAGGCGATAATTCAAACCGGGCTGAGTGGTATGGCTGAAGGCGCCGAAGCGCATGACCACGCCCTGTTCATCAGGCTGCACGCGATAAAAGCCGGAAAGCGCCCAGCCAATAACAACAACAATGCCAAGCAGGGCCACCAGCTTGCCGCTACCTGCACCGCCACCCGGCAGCACGCGGCGAAGCGCTTCCTGGGCCTGCCTTATCGCATCATCAATGTCGGGGCCACGGCCACCCTGGCCGCCTCCGCCGCCGCCGCCACCGCCACCCGAAGGCGGCTGGCCCCAAGGGCCCTGCGGGCGCGGATTGCCCCAGGGGCTTTGACCGCCACTATTATTATTCCAGGGCATGAAAGGCGTGGCCTCCAGCAGGTGAACGTCAAAAACGAAAGGCCCAAAACTGGGCGGGATGCTTCAAGCGGGAAGCCAACCCCCATATAGAGGCACGCGACCCTCCCGAAAAGCAGCTAACGGCGCTGTAATCCCGGGTGGGGCGGATATTGACCATGAGCAAGGGCTTTTCAAGCGATGGCGGATGATTTGGCGGCAGCGGTGACAAAGGCCCTGACGGCGGTGAAGGACCCGGCTTCGGGCCAGGATGTGGTGGCAGCGGGCATGGTTCAGGGCCTGGTGGTGCGCGATGGCATGGTGCATTTCGCCCTTCAAGTGGCGCGGGAAGCCGCCGCTGCCATGGAACCCGTGCGCGCTGCGGCTGAAGCCGCCGCCCGCGCGGTGCCGGGGGTGATTTCCGCAACCGCCGTGCTGACCGCGCATCGCGCCGAAGCCGCACCCGCCGCCCGCCCCGCTGCCCCGCGCGGCCCGGCAGGCCCCGGACCCATGCTGCTTTCCGATGTCAGGGCGATCATCGCGGTTGCCTCCGGCAAGGGGGGCGTGGGCAAATCCACCACTGCGGTCAATCTGGCGGTGGCCTTGGCTGCGGATGGCCTCAAGGTTGGGCTTTTGGACGCGGATATCTACGGGCCTTCGCTGCCGCAAATGCTCGGCACGCGCGAAAGACCGCGGTCAGAGGGCCAGCGAATCATCCCGCTTAGCCGCTGGGGGCTGAAGGCCATGTCCATCGGCTTTTTGGTGGAGGAAGAAACGCCCATGATCTGGCGCGGCCCTATGGTGATGGGGGCGCTGGAGCAGATGATGGGGCAAGTGGCCTGGGGCCCCTTGGATGTGATGATTGTGGATATGCCGCCGGGGACGGGTGACGCGCAGTTGACGATGTCTCAGCGCGTGCCCTTGGCGGGGGCGGTGATTGTCTCCACGCCGCAGGATGTGGCGCTTTTGGATGCCAGGCGCGGCGTACGCATGTTTGAAAAGGTCAATGTCCCGGTGCTGGGGCTGATCGAGAATATGTCCTTCTTCTGCTGCCCAAATTGCAACCATCGGTCCGATATCTTCAGCCATGGCGGCGCGCGGCGGGAAGCGGAGAGGCTTGGCGTTGAGTTTTTGGGTGAATTGCCGCTCAAGCTCGAAATCCGGGAATTGGCGGATGCCGGCACGCCGATTGTGATGGCGCGGCCGGATTCGGATGAGGCGCAAACCTATCGCCGCATCGCGCGCCGCGTTTGGGAAAAGGCGGCGGCGAAGGCGGAGGCGGCGCCGAAGATTGTGATGGAGTGAGGTTTTTTGGTCGCGTTTTCCGAGCAGCCAAGTGATGTCACTTGGCTTGAAAACGCTTCAGCGCTTCTTCAGCGTCATCCGCCCCAGCGCGAAGCCGCCAATAAACGCGGCCAGCACCATGGCCGCGACCTGACCCATCAAGGCATTCGCCAACGGCAGGCCTATCAACGTCGCCAGCACAAAAGCGATGATGAAGCCAAAGCGCTGCCGCCAGCCGGCGGCAGGGGGCTTGGCTTTCCGCCCCGCCGTTCGCGCCTGCCCGCTTGCCTGCCCGCCAGCCTGACCGCCAGAGTGCAATTGACGCGCCACGCCCCGTCCGCGCGCATCGGACATGGGCTCAGACCTTCTGATCCAGCATTTCCATCATCTCCCGCCATTCGCGCTTGGAAAGCCCGCTGGTTTCTTGCGTCACGGCTTCCCCTGCCAGCATGCGGCGCAGGATCGCGATCATTTGCGCGGAAAGCGTCACCGCGCCCATGCGATAATCGCGGAAGGCTTCAAAGGCCATCGGCACCCAAGCCTCAACTGTTTTGAGCATGGCATCCGCATAGACGCGGATTTCATATTGGGCATGGGCATCGGCGCGCAGCGACAGGAAATGCAGCAGATTGTGCAAATCTGTCTTCCAATACCATTGCGTATAGGCATTGAGCGTGAGGTTCATCCGCGCCAATTCGCGCGCCAAGCCCTGGCGGCTTTCATCGCGCGCAGCACCTTCATCATCCTCATTCAGCATTTCAAGGTAATGGTCGTAATTGCGCGTGGCGTCTTCACGCAGCAGATCAAGCACGCGCGCGGCTTCAGCGCCTTCAAGCACATCGCCGCGCCCCTGGCGGTTACTGGCAGATTGCGCCGCCAGGTTTTCCTGCGCGGGGATGTAGAATTCGCGGTCCAGAATGGAATAGCGCGCGGAATATTCATTCACATTGGCGGTGCGATGCCGGATCCATTGCCGCGCGATAAAGATCGGCAACTTCACATGGTATTTGATTTCGCACATCTCAAACGGTGTGCTGTGGCGATGGCGCATCAGGTAACGGATCAGGCCGCGATCCTCATTCGCCGCGCGGGTGCCACGCCCGTAAGATACGCGCGCCGCCTGCACAATGGCAGCGTCATCGCCCATATAGTCAATCACACGGACAAAGCCGTGATCCAGCACGGGGAGCGCTTCGAACAGCATGGCTTCCAGCGCCGGCACGCTCGGGCGGCGCGTCGGTGCCTCGCTTGCGCGGGCGGCTGCGATTTCCTGCTGCTGGGCATCGGTAAGCGCCATGGTGAGACTCGCCTGTTTTGATCTGTTTGGCGGTAGCGGCGGGGGGCGGGCGGGTCAAGCGCGGGCGCTTCCGCCGCGCGCCAGTTCCGGGCAGGATGGAAGGGAAATCAGCCCCCCCGGAGCCCGCCATGTCCCCAATTGATGCCATCCGCCGCCACCAGGCCGAGCTCACCGCCTTCCGGCGTGACCTTCATGCCCATCCGGAACTCGGCATGGCGGAATTCCGCACGGCAGAGAAAGTGGCCACCGCGCTGGAAGCACTCGGGATTGAAGTGCATCGCGGCGTGGGTGGCACGGGTGTGGTTGGCGTGCTTCGCAATGGGTCCGGCAATCGCGCCATTGGGCTGCGCGCCGATATGGATGCGCTGCCGATGGAAGAACTGAATGATGTGCCCTATCGCAGCACAGTGAAGGGGGCGATGCATGCCTGCGGGCATGATGGCCATACCACCATGCTGCTGGGGGCCGCCAAATACCTGGCGGAGACCCGCAATTTCGACGGCATTGTCCATTTCATCTTCCAGCCGGGGGAAGAAGGCTGCGGCGGTGCGCTTGCCATGTTGGCGGATGGTCTGTTTGAGCGTTTCCCCTGCGATGCCATTTACGGCATGCACAACCGCCCCGGCATGCCGCTTGGCGAATATGGCATCAATAGCGGCCCCACCGCTGCGGGGGGCGCCTTTTTCGATATCACCATCACAGGCAAGGGTTCCCATGGTGCGCGGCCTGAGGTCTCCATTGATCCCGTATTGGCCGCCTGCCATGTCACCACCGCGCTGCAATCCATTGTTTCGCGAAATCTTTCCCCGCGTGATCCAGCAGTGGTGAGTGTGACCAAGGTGGTGGGGGGCGATGCCTATAATGTCATCCCCGAAACCGCCGTGATTTCCGGCACGGCGCGGTTTTTCGCCCGCGAAGTCAGCGCGCAGATCGAAGAAGGGCTGAGGCGCGTGGCCGAAGGGGTCGCGGCCGGCTTTGGTGCCGCGGCCAACCTGGATTACCGGCTGATTTTTGCCCCCACCATCAATGATGCGGAGCAGACCGAAGCCTATGCCGCTGCCGCAGCGGAATTGGTGGGCGACGCCAAGGTGGCGCGGGACAAGCCGCCGGGCATGGGGTCTGAGGATTTTTCCTTCATGATGGAACGTGTCCCCGGCGCCTATATTTACCTTGGCAATGGTGATGGCGCCATGCCGCATAACCCGCGCTATCAATTCAATGATGAGGCAATCCCCTATGGCGCCGCGCTTTATGCGCGCGTGGTGGAAAAGGGCTTGCCGGGCGCGTAAGCCCCCCTCGAAATCACGCGCCAAGGCGCCTATATGTGCCTCGTCACTTCGGTGACTATGGCGATAAACACGGCTCGGAATAAGCGTTGCGGACCCGGGGGCGGTACCCGGCGCCTCCACCAATCACCCGCCTTATCAGCGGCAGATGGGGGCGAAACAGGCTCGACGCGCGTGGTAAAGGGGACGCTTT
>CAMCZJ010000115.1 GCA_945886995.1 Asaia bogorensis | reverse complement strand
ATCTGGGTGGATGCCGGCATCAGGCCCGAGGAAGTCTGGGCTGAATTGGCGCGGCGCCAGGGCATCAGTGGTATTGTCGAGAAGGCGAGCCGAACCCGGGGCATTATCCGCGCGGCGGGCACCAGAAAGCTGCCGTAGGTCACGAATCACGCGGCGCGGATATGCCCAGGATTGAACAGCCCGCCGGGGTCAAGCGCTTCCTTCACGCGCGCGCCAATCTTGGCTAGCGGCGCGGCTTCTTCGGGCAATACCGGCACGGCAAGCCGCAAGGATTCCGGCGCGCGGAACAGCATCGCTGCGCCGCCCTGCGCACGCGCCGCCCCGCTGATCGCGGCGTGATTTTCGATACTGGGGCTCGCGGCAACCCAAACCAGGCCGCCGCCCCAATCCAGCATGACGCGCCCGCCAATCGCACTTGCCGCCGCTGCAATCTGCGCCCCGGCAGAAGGGCGCACTGAAACCCGCCAAATCGCTTCATCTGACATGACCTGAAGCGGTTCCACTTCACGCACGCCGCGCCAGAAAGCGCGGCTTTCGGCATCTTCCATCACGCGCTGCGTGCCAAAACTGCCCAGCACGCCGCGCAGCTTTTCCATGCGATACGCGACCGAGGCCGCAAAATCCTCAAGCCTGAGCGCCGCAATCACATGATCTGTCATTGGCAGTGCCGCCGCGCCGGAAATGCCGAAGGGGCTGCCAAGACCAGCGGAAAGCGCGGCGATGGCGCTTGCAATATCAGGCGTTTCAATCAACAGCGTGGCGGTTGCCTCTGGTGCCGGCAGTACCTTCAGCGTCACTTCCGTAATCACGCCAAGCGTGCCGTAGGAACCTGACAGCAACTTGCACAAATCAAGCCCCGTCACATTCTTCAACACGCGCCCGCCGGAACGGATCGCCTCACCAGCGCCATTGATGAAGCGGAGCCCCATCACGTGATCGCGCGTTGCACCCCAGGTGATGCGCCGTGGCCCGGAAAGATTGGCCGCCACCACACCGCCAATGCTGGGCGGGGCCGATGTGCCAAAAACGCCATTCAAATAGGGCGCTTCAGCAATCAGTTGCTGGCCTTTTTCGGCCAAGGTGGCTTCAATCTCAGCCAAAGGCGTGCCAGCGCGCGCACTGATGATAAGCTCCGCCGGGCGATAGAGCGTGACGCCGGTCAACCCACGCGTCGAAAGGCTGCGCGCCGCCTGCACGGGGCGCAGTAAGCCGCGCTTTGATCCCTGCCCTTCAATAGCAAGCGGTTCACGCGCAGCGCGCGCCGCTTGCACCGCGGCAATGATGCCGGCCTCATCTGGCGGCGCGATCAGGCTGCTCATTCCGCGGCCAGAGCGGGCGCGAGTACGCCTTCCAACGGAAATACCTTGGCGGGGTTCAGCAACCAGGCGGGATCAAAGGCGGTTTTGATGGCGCGCTGCTGCGCCAATTCATGCGGCTGGAATTGCACATTCATCAGATCACGTTTTTCGACACCAACGCCATGTTCCCCGGTCAGGCAGCCGCCGACTTCAACGCAAAGCTTCAAGATATCGGCGCCAAAGGCTTCTGCACGGCGGAAACTATCCGCGTCATTCGCATCAAACATGATCAGCGGGTGCAAATTGCCATCACCGGCATGGAACACATTGGCGACCTTCAACCCGTAGTCATCACTCATCTCGCCAATGCGCTTCAAGACGCGCGGCAATTCGCTGGTCGGGATGGTGCCATCCATGCACAAATAATCGGGGCTGATGCGGCCCACCGCGCCAAAGGCGCCCTTGCGGCCCTTCCAGATGGCAAGGCTTTGTTCCGCGGTTTCCGCAACCTTCAGGCTGATCGGGTCAAACCGCGCGCAGATATCCTTGATGCGTGCCAGCAGCGCATCCTGTTCCGCAATGCTGCCTTCAACTTCAATGATCAGCATGGCTTCCGCATCCAGCGGATAGCCAGCATGGGCGAAGGCTTCGCAGGCATGGATGCAGGGCTTGTCCATGAATTCCAGCGCCACCGGAATAATCCCACTGCCAATAATGGCATCCACCGCCGCGCCCGCGATCTCAATCGAATTGAAGGCGGCCAGCATGGCGCGCGCCCCTTCGGCGCTCCGCAAAATGCGCACCGTCACTTCCGTCACAATGCCCAATTGGCCTTCACTGCCCGTGATCAATCCAAGCCAATCATAGCCCGCCGCATCCAGATAGGTGCCGCCAATATCGAGCACTTCGCCTTCAATGGTCACGAATTTCACGCCGAGCAGGTTATTCGCCGTCACGCCATATTTCAGGCAATGCGCGCCGCCGGAATTCATCATGACATTGCCGCCAATCATGCAGGCCAGCTGCGATGACGGATCGGGCGCATAGAAAAACCCCTCCCCTTCTACCGCCTTGGTGATGCCGATATTCGTGACGCCAGCGCCCACCACCGCATAGCGATCCGCATAATTGATTTCATGAATGGCATTGAGCCGCATGAGGCCCACGACAACCGCATCCGCCAAGGGCAGCGCGCCCCCTGAAAGGCTGGTCCCCGCCCCGCGCGGCACCACGCGAATGCCCTGTTCATGGCAATACCGAAGCACTGCGGCGACCTGTTCTGTGGTGGAAGGCAGCACCACCGCCAGCGGCATCTGCCGATAGGCCGCAAGCCCATCCGTTTCATAGGGTTTGAGGCGAATACCCTCCGCGATCACGCCATCGCCGGGCACAATGGCGTGAAATGCGGCGATGATTTCCGCACGACGGGCGAGGATTTCAGGCTTGGGCGCGGGCAGAGCAATCACAGCGGCTTCCTTTACTGGGGCGGAAGATGCGCATCTCGGCGCGGAAGGGCAAGGGTAGCGCGGCAAATGGGCAGCACACTATCCAAAAGTCGCGCTTGATCGAATGGCCAACCAAGCCCAAGACTGTCCAAGACGCAGCGGAGCAACCAGCATGAGCCTTCCCCAAGGCACTACAAACCCCCATCGCATTGTCGTGATCGGCGGCGGGGCGGCGGGGCTGGAACTCGTGACCAGGCTCGGGCACCGCTATGCCCGGAGCGGCGCGGCAGAAGTCACGCTCGTGGAACGCGCCCGCACCCACCTATGGAAGCCATTGCTCCATGCCGTTGCCGCCGGCAGCCTTGATCGAGACCGGCATGAGCTGCATTACCTGAGGCAGGCGCATAATCACCACTTCACCTATCGCTTTGGCCCCATGACCGGCATTGACCGGGACGCACGAGAGGTCCTGGTGGGCGCCACCTTCGATGATGAAGGCCGCCAGGTCACGCCCCCCAGCCGCGTGCCCTATGACACGCTGGTGGTTTGCATCGGCAGTGTCACCAATGATTTCGGCACGCCAGGTGCGGCGGAACATGCCGTGCCGCTGGAAAACGTGGCCCAGGCCAGCCGCTTCCATCGCCGCCTGGTCAATGCGTGCCTGCGCGCCAATAGCCAATCCGAACCGGTGCGCCCCGGCCAGCTTCATGTCGCCATCATTGGCGCGGGTGCCACGGGCACGGAATTGGCCGCTGAACTGCACCGGACCCTTCGCGCCGTCGTCGCCTATGGCTTGGACAAGATTGACCCGGCACGCGATGTCCGCATTCGCCTGATTGAAGCCGCCCCCCGCATCCTGCCCGCTCTGCCCGAACGCATCTCGGCAGCCACCATGAAACTGCTTGAGGATCTGGGCGTGGAGGTCTTGGCTGGAAGGCGCGTGGCCGAAGTGCGCGCCGATGGCGTGGTGCTGGCCGATGGGGACTTTGTCCCGGGTGAGCTTGTGGTCTGGGCCGCCGGCGTGAAAGGCCCCGCTGTGCTGCGCAATATCGGCGGGCTGGAGACCACGCCCAATGATCAGCTGGTGGTGCTGCCCACGCTGCAAACCACCCGCGACCCCGATATCTTCGCCCTTGGCGATTGCGCGGCCTGCCCGCGCCCCGATGGCAAGGGCAACCTGCCCCCCCGCGCCCAGGCCGCGCATCAGCAAGCCACGCATCTATACCGGCAGATTGAGCGCCGGCTGAGCGGGCTTGAAGTGGAGCCCTTTGCCTATCGCGATTTCGGGTCGCTGGTCTCGCTCGGCAAATACTCAACCGTCGGCAGCCTGATGGGCTTCCTGGTTGGGCGCAGTATGTTCATTGAAGGCTATTTCGCGCGGATGATGTATCGGTCTTTGTACAAAATGCACCAGACCGCGCTGCATGGGCATGCGCCGGTACTATGGCGAACGCTGGTGGGGATGGTCGCGGATCGGGGGCAGCCGCAGGTGAAGCTGCATTGATGTGATGGGGGCGGAGCCACCGGTTCACCCTAAACACGAAAAGAGGGCCGAAGCCCCCTCTAAAGCGCGCAATCCTATCTCGCAGGCCGAAGCCCACGCAGCCTCAGCCCTGGCGGGCCTTCAGCCGAGGATTCTTCTTGTTGATCACGTAAACGCGACCACGGCGGCGTACCACGACGCAGTTCTTGTCACGGGTCTTGGCGGTCTTCAGCGAATTACGAATTTTCATTGGTCAAACCTTTCGAAGGCGCGGTGTCTAAGCAAGGCAGGGGGCCAAGTCAACCCATCGCCGCGCCTACTCCGCCGCGCGCCGCTCCTCTTCCATGATGCGCAGAAACCCATCCCGCGTCTGGGGCAATTTCCGGCCCATGATCTGCTCGGCCACTTGCGTCCGCAGCACCTGCGCCGTGCCGCCGGCAATGGCGAACATGCGGGCATCGCGCAAATAGCGCTCCATCGGGTTGTCGCGCGAATAGCCTGCCGCGCCCCAAAGCTGCAGAGCCTGGTTGGTCACCCTGATCGCCATCTCACCAGCCAGCACCTTGGCCTGAGCTGCCGCCAGCCGGTCCGGAAAGCCATTCGGCCCCGCGCTTTTCGCCGCACGCCACACCAAGGCGCGGGCGGCTTCCACCTCAATAGACATATCCGCCAGCATCCAGGCGAGCCCCTGAAATTCGCCAATGGGCCGGCCAAATTGGCGCCGCGTCTGCGCGCGGTCCAACGCATGCTCATAAGCACCTGCGGCTAGCCCCAAGGCAACGGTCGCCGCCCCCACGCGCTGGCCATTATAGGCATCAATCAGCCGGCCAAACCCGCGTGACCAGCCGCCGGGCGGGCGCAGCACCATGCTATCGGGCACTTCCAGCCCAGCGATTTCCGTCTCGGCTTCCGGCATGCCGCATAGCCCAAGGGATGGGATGCGCTTGAAGGTAATGCCGGGCGGCGGGCCATCGCCGTGGCGCACCACCAGGAAGCCGCCAATGCCCTGATCGCGCCCATCCTCAATCACCCGGGCGAATATCAGATGGAGCCGGGAAACCCCACCCCCCGTGATCCAGGTCTTGCGGCCATTGATCACCCAAACATCGCCATGGCGCACGGCGCGGGTGGTCATTTCGGTGGCCGCCGAACCCGCTTCCGGTTCCGTGATCAAAATCGCTGGCTTGTCGCCGGCCAGCACCAGATCAGCGGCAATGCGCTTCTGGGCATCCGTCCCATAGGCCATGATGGCGCCAATCGCGCCCATATTCGCTTCCACGGCGATACGGCCACACACCGCACAGGCTTTGGAGAATTCCTCAATCACCAAGGCAGCGTCGAAGTAATCCCCGCCCGGCCCGCCCCAGGCGCGTGGCACGGTCAGGCCGGTGAAGCCCGCTTCCGCCATGCGCCGCACCATCGGCCAGGGATAAGCGCCGGAGCGATCAGTCTCAGCAGCTTGTGCCGCGGCTTCGCGCGCCAATTCCCGCGCCCGGTCGTGCAGCCTTGCCTGTTCTGGGGTCAAGCCATCCATGATTTCAGCCTTTATATGAGACGCGCTTCAATGGCCGCTGCGGCGGCGCGGTCCAGTTTCAGCGCCTTGGCGAATTCATCAAGCCAGGCGCGTTCCGCTGCCGCAATCTCACCGGCGCCAACCACGGCGGCAGCGTAGAGCTGCGCGGCCAGCATGGGGTCACTCGCCTGTTTCGCCAGCGCTGCGGGGGGAAGCGGCTTGTCAAAATCTGCCAGCACCATATCCCGCGCGCTGGGGCTGAGGCCAGCGCCACCCAATTGCGCGGCGATGCGCCCGCGTTCTTCGGCATCAATCCCGCCATCGGCCTTGGCGGCAGCGATCATGGTGCGCAGCATCAGAAGCGCTTCGGCGGTTTCGGCGCTGGGTTCTTCCTCTGGCGCGGCAGTGACGGGCGCCCAGGGATCAGCGGCTTCTGTGCCGGCGCCCGGCGCATCCTTCAACCCACCCTGGCCGGGTGCTTTTTTGATGGGTGGCGCGCTGGCAGACCCCTGCCGCGCCGGCCCGGCCCAATCGAAACCACCTCTACCTCCTTTACCGGCCTTGCCGGCGGGTGCTGGCCGTGGCGCGGGGGCTGGCGCGGATGCCTGACTATTGCGCAACGCTTCAATGGCCAGACCGGCTAAACCCGCCAGGGCGCGGGCCAATTGCGCATTGCCGGCGGGGGCGCGCCTTACATTTCCAGCCGTGCTGCGGCGCCTGGGTGCCGCGCCGCCGCCCAGAACCGCCCCAATCACTTGCCCAAGATCGAAACCGGCCATGTTGAGCCCCCCTTGAAGGCAGAATTACAAATCCTGCATGACTGCTGCAATCGCCGGCGCCAAGGCGCGAAATTCATCGGCCCTTGGGCTGCGTGCCCGCCAAGCCAAGCCGATGCGACGGCTCATGCCATTCTCCAGCGGCCTGGTCACCAGCCCGGTCCCGGCCAGGACCCCGCCCGCCACGGCAAGGCGCGGCAGCAAGGTAACGCCAAGCCCGCTCGCGGCCATTTGCACCAGGGTATGGAGCGATGTGGCCGAAAACTCCTCTGCCGCCAAAGCCCCCGAAAGCCCACAAGCCGCCAAGGCGTGATCGCGCAGGCAATGGCCATCCTGGAGCAACAATAGCTTTTCATCCATCAGCGCCCGCGGCGGGATGCTGGGCCGTTCGGCCAAGGGGTGCTCAGCGGGGCAGGCCAGCAGAAACGGGTCTTCGGCGATGCTGAGTGTCTCCGCCCCGCCGCAATCGCAGGGCAGCGCCAGCAGCAGCAGATCAAGCCGCCCGGATTCCAAGGCGTCCACCAGCCTTTCGGTCAAATCCTCCCGCAGCCAGGGGCGGAGCCGCGGGAAATCCGCGCGCCAGCTTGGCATCAGGCGGGGCAACAAAAAGGGGCTAATGGTCGGGATGACGCCAAGGCGGATCGGCCCGGAAAGCGGCTCCCGCGCGGCAGTGGCGGTTTCCACGCAGCTATTCAGCGCCGCCAGGGCAACCCGCGCGCGCTGGATGAGTTCCGCGCCGAGCGGCGTGAAGACCGGCTTCTTGGCGCCGCTGCGTTCCAGAATCGCGGCATCCAATTGCCGTTCCAGCGCAATCATGCCGGCGGAAAGCGTGGATTGCGTGACACCGCAGGCCGAAGCAGCGCGGCCGAAATGTTCATATTCGGCCAAGGCAACAAGGTAGCGAAGCTGCTGGGGTGTGGGCAGCGCGATCATCAAATATTCCGATTGTAAGGCGGCGAAACTGTTGCCCTTATAACTGAAACCCACGCCTCGGCGAAGCTATCCCGCTTCAATAGCGCCCAGGGCGATAGGGGGCGGGGTCAATGAAGGGCGCTTCGCCCATCATCATCTCCGCCACCAGCCGCCCGGTGGTGGGGCCAAGCGTAAAGCCCTGATGCGCATGGCCAAAGGCACACCAAGCGCCGGCTTGGCCGGGCAGCGGCCCGATGATGGGCAGCATATCCGGCGTGCAAGGGCGCACCCCAAGCCAGGGATCGTCTTCCACCGCTTCCGCCAAGGGCAGAAGCTTCCGCGCAATAGGTTCAGCGCGCCCCAATTGCACCGGGGTTTTCGGCGCATCATCGGGTGCGAATTCCGCCCCCGTGGTCAGCCTGACGCCAGCGCGCATGGGCACCAGCACAAAGCCGCTATCGGCATCCATGAAACCGTGATTGAGCACAGCATTACCCTGCATGCGGTAATGGCGGTGATAGCCGCGCTTGCCGAAAAGCGGCGGCGCATAGCCAAAGCGGCGCGTGAGTTTTGCGGAAGCCGAGCCAAGCGCAATCACCACCTGCTCAGCCTCTCGCACGCCATCGCTGCTTTGCACGCGCCAGCCGGCGCCGTGGCGTTCAAGGCTGAGTGCATCACCGCGCAGGATTTCACCGCCGGCTTCGGTGAAACGCCGCGCATAAAACAGCGTGAGCGCCTGGGGATCACTCACGGAAAGCGGATCGGTCCAATGAATGGCGCCAAGGCGTTTCACCAACAAATGGGGCTCCGCCGCAGCAAGGCCCGCTTCATCCAGCAGCGCGTAATTCACGCCATGCGCGCGCTTCAGCATTTCGGCTTCCGCGATGGCTGCGTTCAATTCTGGTTGCTTGTTGTAAAGCCGCATCCAGCCAATGGGGCGGAGCAATGCTTCCGCCTCCGTCCCGCGTGTGAGTGCCACATGTTCATCAATGCAGGTCACGATCAGCCGCGCATAGGCTTCCGCAATGGGCTGATAGCGTGATGGCGCCGAATGCCACCAATATTTGAACAAGGGCGCCGCCAGGCTGAGCAAGGCAGAAGGGTGATAGGAAGCATCCACCGATCGGTTCTGCGCCATGCGCCACAGCGTTGCGATATCACGCGGGAAGGGATGTGGATGCACCGCTTCCCGCTGGATCAAGCCCGCATTGCCAAAGGAAGCCCCCTCCCCCGGCGGCGCACGATCCAGCAGCACAACTTGCGCACCGCGCCGTTGCAGATGCAGCGCGATGGAAACGCCGATCATGCCGGCGCCGAGCACGATCACGGATCGCGACATTATGCTTCTTCCTGTCTTACGCGCCCCGGCGATTTGGGTTCACACGTCCTTGGTTTCGAATTCCGCAGGGCCGGTGATTTCGATCAATTCCAGATCCTCCGAATGGGCAATTTCGCGGTGCTTCACCAAGGGCGGTTGATAGCAGCTATCGCCAGCGCGGAATTCCTTCACGCCGATATCTTCATATTCAAAGCGCACCCAGCCCTTCAGCACGAAGAACATCTGGAATTTCAGGTTATGGGTGTGCCATTGCCCGGTGGCATGGGCGCCGGGGATGGCACGGATGACATGCGCGCCAAAGGCGCCGCCGGTGGCGCCATTGATGCCAAGATCACGATATTCGAAAAACGGGCGAAGCCCGCGGATGAATTCAGAAGTCTCAGCATGGCTTGTGGTGGTGGTCATGGCGTTTTTCCTTCAAGACAATGGCAGCGCAACATGGCGGGTGAAGCCCGGGCGCGTCAGCAGCGTATCATAATAGCGGCGCAGATTGGGCAGGCTTGGGCGTTCAATCGGCAGGACATGCCAGCGATGCACCCAGCAGCCGAGCGTGAGATCAGCAAGCGTCAGATCATCGCCACAAAGAAAGCGCTGGCCTTCAAGCTGTTTTTCGATAATGGCCCAAAGCCGCCCCGCATCTTCCCGCGCCTTGGCTTCCGCCTTCCAATCGCGTTCCGGTTCCGGCAGCCGCACATGGGTGAAGAAGATCGTCACCATCGGCGCGGTCAGGTGGCCGAGCGTCCAATCCATCCAGGTTTCCACAGCCGCCCTTTGGCGCGCATCGCGCGGGTAGATCGCGCTATCCGGCGCTTCAGTATTGCACAAAAAGCGGCAGATCGTATTGCTCTCCCAGAGCGCCCAGCCATCTTCTTCCTGCAAGGTCGGCACCAGGCTCATGGGGTTCATGGCGCGGTATTCGGGTTCCTTGGTGCGGCCAAAGGCGCCGCCGGCATCTATCCGTTCATAGGAAAGGCCGAGTTCTTCCATCAGCCACAGCACCTTCATCACATTGCTGGAACTGGTCCGGCCCCAAAGCTTGCGCATGGCTGATCTCCCTTGTCTGAGATCAGCCTAAAGGGCTGGGCCGGGCGGGTCCAGTTGCAAGCGGCGCCGTGGCGCGCAATCTGTTTCCCATGAAGCGCGCTTTGATCATTCTGGCCCTGGCCGCCGCAGCCCCGCTTTTGGC
>CAMCZJ010000114.1 GCA_945886995.1 Asaia bogorensis | reverse complement strand
CCGCGATCCTTCAGGATTTCGGCAACGGCGGCGGTGAGTGCCGGCAAATCAAGCGGCGCCTGCCCCGGCAAAAGCCCATACCGCCCGGCGCCAAGTTCGGTCGCAATCGCGCCCTGTCCGGCTTCCTGGCTCAGCTTTTCCTGAATCTGTTTGTTGACATCGGCGGCCGGCGTGAAATTGCCGGCAGGGCCGCTCAATTCCAGAAAGCCGACCGGGCCGCCCGGCTCACCGGAACGCAGAATTTCCTCAGCCAGGCTGACAAGCCCAGGCCCGCCCGGCAGCGGGCCGCCCGGCAATTCGCGGGGCAAGGGCGCCAGGGTCAGCACCAGCTTGGCATTGGCACCACCAAGCCGGAGTCCCGAAACGCTGAAGGCCGTGGCTTCCTGATCCGCCAATTTCACTACAGCGGGCTTCAACCTGCCCTGTTCGGCCATCAAGGCCAGGGCGGTGGCAAGGGGCGGGCGATCCGCCGCGGTGACCAGGGAAATCACCGGCGCTCCCAAAAATTCCTGCGCATCGCGCCCGAAGCGCGCACGAAAGGCGCCTTCGGCAAAGGTAATCCGCCCCTGCAGATCGGTTTCCAACAAAAGCTCAGCCGCGGCGAAGGCAAAGACCACAAAACGGTCTTTGCTCCGGCTTGAAGGGCCGAGTTTCTGTGATGGCGCGGCGTTACCCATTATTCCTTCCGGACCAGATCAACCCATTCGCCCGCCTAAAGCTTAACAAACACTTAAGCGTTCGTGCCTTCATGGCCGCATCCGGGGTTGGATAGGGCCTGGTGCCAAGTTGTTTGAGCCTGAAAAAACGCTACCCAAGCAACCAAACCCAAGCCCATTCATCACCGAACCCGCGACCTGGTCAGGATATAAACCTTTACTTCACCGGGGAGAAGGCAGTCGGCTTCAATTCCATCACCGTCTGCTGCTTAAGTGCGCCCAGCGGCGCAATCGCCTTGCCGAATTCCGCCCAGCCTGGATCGCTCATCATTGCGGTGCGGCGGCGATCCCGGTCCCCCAGGCTTTCATAAGCCCACATGAAGACCACCTGGTTGATCGGCCCGATTTCCGTCACCGCGAAAAGCAGCAATTGGCCAAGCATGCGCTTTTGCACCGGCAGGCCGTATTTTTCATACGCCTCAAGCCAGCCGGCCATCTTGCCGGGGTGGAAATCATAGGTCCGGTGATCCACGAACATGCCCGTCCCGCCAATCTCCCGCTTGAACTGGAAGCCCTTGGCTTGGGTGATGGGCGAAAAAGGCACGGTTTTCAGGAACTTGACTTCCTGCTGGGCGAGCGCCCCGGCCTCTGCTGAACGCTTGCGGAAAGCCTGCCAATCCGGGTCCGCTTCCCGCGCGGCCAGCGATGTTTCGCGCGTATCAATATCATCCCAGCCACGGAAGAAGACCACGCGATTGAAGGTACCCACTTCCACCTGAAAGAAGCCAAGCGAGGGGCCCATATGGCGGGCCGAGGCCGGGCCGCCCAAGCTTTGATAGGCATCCATCCAAAGCGGCATCTTGCCCGGATGGAAGGTATATTGGCGCTGTTCGACATACATGGTGCGTTATCTCCCGCGTAATGATGGCCAAGCTTCCGCCGAGACCCGCGCCAACGCAAGCCGCCCAGCCCGCCCACAGTTTTGCTGCACCGCAAAAAATACTTGAACCGCGCGTATTACAGGCGCAGGAAGATACTTAAAACAGGAGCCAGTGCCATGACATCCCAACGCCCCATCCCGCCCGGCCGGGAATTGCTGAAAAAGGGCAATGAGACAGCCAAGCGCGTGATCGAGCAATCCCGAAGCATGGCCGATGTGGTGGGCCGCCACGCCAAGGCCCTGCCAGAAGCACTGAACCCGAAAGCACCGCTGGAAAGCCTGGCCAAGGCGGGCCACGGGCTGATGCAGGCACCGCAGAACCTGGTGATGGATGCGGGCGCCTACATGCTGGACGCGGCGCAGCGTAGCTTCCTGTTCTGGGACACGATGCGCGAAGCGGGCAACAACTTCGTCGCGCATGAACAGGCGGGCTGCCCGCCCGTCCTGATTTTTGATTTTGAAACCGTGGTGGATGGCCGCAAGCTGAAGCGCCCGGTGAATTACGCCCTGGTACGCATTACGCCGCCCGAGGATATGGTGCCGAGCAATGACGCGTTGCGGCCATTCCTGATCATTGATCCCCGCGCCGGCCATGGTTCTGGCATTGGCGGCTTCAAATCAGACAGCCAGGTGGGTGTCGCACTGCGCCGCGGCCACCCGGTTTATTTCGTGATCTTTTTCCGCGACCCGGAACCGGGGCAGACGATTCTGGACATCACCGCCGCCGAAGCGGTGTTCCTGAAGCATGTGACGGATGCCCACCCTAAGGCGCCGAAGCCCGTTGTGATCGGCAATTGCCAGGGCGGCTGGGCGGTGATGATGCTGGGCGCCGCTTTGCCCAATCAGCTTGGTGCCTTGGTGCTGAATGGCGCCCCGCTTTCCTATTGGGCGGGCGAGAAGGGCAAGAATCCCATGCGCTATCTGGGTGGCTTGGCTGGTGGTGGCTGGCCGGCGGCGCTCATGGCCGATATGGGCAATGGCCGTTTTGATGGCGCCAATCTTGTCGCGAATTTTGAGGCTCTGTCGCCCGCCAATACCTGGTTCCGCAAGTACTTCGACCTTTACGCCAATGTGGATCAGGAATCGGAGCGCTTCCTGGAATTTGAACGCTGGTGGGGTGGCTATTTCCTCATGAACCGCGATGAGATTCGCTGGATTGTGGAAAACCTGTTCATCGGCAATCGTTTCGCCGCCGGAGGCATTTCGGCGGGCAATGGCCAGACCTTCAATATGCGCGAAGTGAAGGCGCCGATCATCGTCTTTGCTTCCGCCGGTGACAATATCACCCCGCCCGGCCAGGCTTTGCGTTGGATTGCCGATGTCTATCGCGATGAGCGCGAAATCAAATCCCTCGGCCAGACCATTGTGTATCTGTTGCATGAGGATATTGGGCATCTTGGCATTTTCGTCTCCGGCAAGGTGGCGAAGAAGGAACATAGCGAAATCGCCAATACGCTCGACATGATCGAAGCTGTGGCGCCTGGCCTTTACGAAATGGTGATCACCAGCCATCAGGAAGGTCCCGAGGATGGCGAATGGCAGGTGGAACTTGTCGAACGTACCATCGCCCAGGTGCGCGAAATTTCTGGCGAGGCTGAAAATGAAGCCTTCCCCGCGGTCGCGCAGATTTCCGAATTGAACCAGCATCTTTACGATGTGCTGGCGGCCCCGGTGATCCGGCAATTCAGCACGGAAATGGGCGCCGAGGCGCGGCGGCGCATGAACCCCATGCGTTGGCGCCGCTATGCGCTGAGCGATATGAACCCTTGGATGGGCCCGATTTCATCGCTTGCGGGTCTGGCGCGCGAGAATCGCCGCCAAGCCGCACCGGATAATCCTTTCCTCGCCTTCGAAAAAGCCTTTGCTGATTCAGTGGAATACGGCCTGAATGCGATGCGCGATGTGCGTGATGCCTGGGTGGAAATCGCCTTCCACGGCGTCTATGGCACGCTGAATGCCTCGGGCGTCACCGGTGAGGATTATACCGCGGAAGCGGAAGCCGCGCGCGCTTCTGTCAGCACCGATGCGCCGCAGCGCGCCGAAGCGGAAGCGAAGCTTGCACAAGGCGGTTATGCCGAGGCCGTGATCCGCATGATGATCCTGCTGGCAGATGCGCGCGGCGCGGTGCGCCGTTCACGTCTTGCGCGGTCCAACCAATTGCTCACGACCGAAGCGCCCTTTGCGCAAATGAGTGCTGCGGACCGCATGGGAGTGATTCGTGATCAGACCATGATCGCAACGCTATTCCCGGAGGAGGCGATCAGGACGCTGACGGTGCTGCTGCCGGATGCGGCTTCACGCCGTAAGGCGTTGAAGGCCGTTGAAACAGTCGCCGGGCCTGATGAGGAGTTGGGAGACAATGCTCGCGCGCGCTTGCAGCGTTTGCGCGAAGTTCTGGCGGTACGGCCACAGCGCGCGGCGTGATCAAGAATTGCTTCCAAGCATTCCCAGCATTTCGGCATCGCTGATCTGGTGGAAATCAACATAGGATGCGCTGATTCCGCCGTGGAAATCTTCCGTTTCCACGGCGATGATCTCATCTGCCAGATCCTTCAGCGTGGCGATGCTTTCAGGTGCGGCGATGGGCACGGCAAGCACGAGCCGAGCAGCACCACGCTGGCGTAGTGCCTGCAAGGCCGCCCGCGCGGTAAAGCCCGTGGCAAGCCCATCATCCACCAGAATGACGCTGCGCCCTTTGGGGTCCAGCCTTTTGCGGCCCTTGAGATAAAGCTCGGTACGACGGGCAAGTTCTTGCCTTTCCTCGGCAAGCACGGGGGCGATCATGTCCTCGGTCAGGCCGGTATGGGCGATGATGTCCTGATTGAGTAGCGGTTCTTCAAGACCTTCTGCCAAAGCACCGAAGCCCAATTCCGGCTGCCAGGGCACGCCCAATTTGCGCACCAGCAAAAGATCAAGCGGTGCGCCCAGGGCCTTAGCAATGGGCAGCGCCACAGGCACGCCACCACGCGGCAGGGCAAAGATCACGGGCTTGTCGAAGCCGCGCGCTGCAAGCAAGGGCGCAAGGTTGCGCCCTGCTTCAGCGCGGTCGGCGAAGCGCGCCATGGGCTTGGCTGAGAAAATCATGCGCGAAAATGGCGCGAGCCTATGGGCGCGTCACTTCACCTTCGCGGCATGCCGCGTTCTAGGCTTCCTCATCCCGCAAAATGCGCGCCGCGGCGAGCAGCGCCTTCTCATACCGCGCGCGTTCCTTGGCGGTTTTCTCCGCCGGCCAGGGGCGAAAGCCCTCCCCGGTTTTGGGGCCAAGCTTGCCTTCCGCGACCAAGCGCGCAAGGCCCGGGCTTGGATCTGGGCTATTGTTCAGCGAAGGATAGATGGTACGCCCCGCTTCCAATTGCGTCTCAAGCCCCGCCAATTCCTTTTGCAGGATCGGCCCCGCCGCGACATAGCGAAAGCCGAAGGCGTAGCGCACGGCATTGTCCACATCCTCAGCGGTAGCGAGGCCCTGATCAATCACCGAAAAGGCTTCGCGCATCAGCGCATGCTGGATGCGATTGGCAAGAAAGCCCGGCACATCTTTCGCCACGCGGATGACCTTGCGGCCAAGCCCCGCCATGATCTCGGCGAGTTTGTCGCAAACCGCTTGGTCCGTGTATTCGCCGCGCACGACCTCGACACCCGGCACCAGATGCGCGGGCAGGAAGAAATGGAGGTTCGCACAACGCGCGCGCCCCGGCAGATCGCCGGCGATATCCGTAATGCGATAGCCAGATGCGTTGGACGCGATTGGGATGCCCGCGGGCACCAGCGCATCAAGTTCCGCAAAGACCTTGCGCTTCAGATCAAGCCTTTCGGGCACGGCTTCAATCACCGCCTCGGCCTCTGCGTAGTCCGGCGCCTTCATGTCATCCAAAAGCGTGAGGCCGGAAGCCGCGGCAGGGTCGCCATCCAACTGGGTGATGGACTGCGCGACGCGGGCTTGGGCTGCCGGCCAACGATCCCGCGCCGGTTCGACCGCGGTCACACGCCAACCGCCGTTGAGGAAAATCGCCGCGATATCGCAGCCCATCAACCCCATGCCGAGGATGATGATATGGCGCGGCGCGTTCATGCCGCAGCCCGGGGTGTAATGCCGCCCTGCGCCACGATGAAATCCGCGATATCGGAAACCCCTTGCAGAACCTTCAGATTCGTGAAGATGAAGGGGCGGGCGCCGCGCATCTTGCGCGCATCGCGATCCATCACGGAAAGATCAGCGCCCACCAAAGGCGCCAGATCAATCTTATTGATCACAAGCAAATCGCTTCGGGTAATGCCCGGCCCGCCCTTGCGCGGAATCTTATCGCCCGCCGAGACATCAATCACATAGATGGTCAGATCCGCCAATTCCGGGCTGAAGGTCGCGGCCAGATTATCGCCGCCGCTTTCAATGAACAGTATTTCCAACTTGGGGAATTTCACTGCCATGTCATGCACGGCAGCAAGGTTGATGGAGGCATCTTCGCGGATCGCCGTATGCGGGCAGCCGCCGGTCTCAACGCCGGCAATCCGTTCCGGCACCAGCGCGCCCGAGCGCGTCAGAAATTCCGCATCTTCACGCGTATAGATGTCATTGGTGATAACCGCAATATCGTATCGGTCGCGCATGTATTTACAAAGGCGATCCACCAGCGCCGTTTTGCCGGAACCAACCGGTCCACCAATACCCACACGAAACGGGCCATTCTGCGAAATGCTCATGATCTGAACAACCTTGTGTATTGCGTCTCATGACGCAGGGAGAAAATATCGAGCATTGGCGCTGCCGTGCCAAGCCGGGTGAGGTCAGCCATCAGCGCGGCCTCGGCGGCGGCAACGGCAGCGGGTTGCAGTGCCGCGATGGCAAGCTGTCCATCAGTCTGCCCAAGCGGCACCAGCCGCACACCGGCTGAGACAAGATTGGCCGCGAAGGCGGATAGAAATCCGAACGCCGCATCACGCGCCGGAATGCCCTGTTCCGCCGCCGCCGCGCCGAAAGCCACCGCATGAGCAAGCTGGCGCGGGTGGCGCGCAGCAAAGGCCGCAAAGCGTGGCATGGGCCAGGCGGCCAGCGTGACGTTGGTAAAAGCCGTGCCCTGTGCTTCCGCTTCAAGCGCTGTTTCCGCCGTGCCGCGCCAGGCGGCACCCAGCGCTGCTATCTCATCCAAAGCCGCGTCATCGCCCTTCACCATGGCGCGATGGGCCGCCGCCAGCAGCGCGCCATCCACGCGCCCGGTGCCGCGCTGCAAAGCGGTGCTGACATAGGCGATCAAGCCATCGCGCTTGGTGACAGCGCCCGCTTCCACCGCCGCCTCCAGCCCATGGCTATAGGTATAGGCCCCCACTGGATAGGCCGGCGAAAGCCAGGTCAACAGCCGATACAGCGTCTGCTGTGCAGCGCCCGACTTATCTTTAGTGATGGTGGTGATGATGGCCATCGCCGTGATGATGGTCGTGATCGCCATCACCATGATGGTGATGATGCCCCATATGGCGGTTATGTTCGCCATAAGCGCCGCCTTCCGGATCGAAGGCCACCTCCACATGCTGCAATTGCGCACCAAGCCCTTTCAGCATGGCTTCAATCACATGATCCTTGCGGATCAGAATGCGGCTGCCATCAATCTGCGTCGGCAAATGGCGATTGCCCAGATGCCACGCCAAACGCGCAAGCCGTTCCGGCGTTTCCGCCGTAATTTCTATCAAAGGCTCGGGCGCGGCCTGCACCAGAATAACGCCCCCGCCTTCCAGCAGCAGCCCATCACCCTGGCGGAGCACGGTTGCTTCTTCCAGATCGAGCAAAAACGCAAAACCATCTTCCGCGACATAGCGCTTGCGGCGGCGGAAACGGTCATCGAAATCCAGCGTCACACGATGGCGCGCGGTGCGTTCCACCCAGCCGCCGGTGGGCAGTACTTGAATGGCGCGGGGGAGTGTCTCGGTCATGTCACGCACACCTCAAAACATGAAGTAACGCTGCGCCATGGGCAGCACCTTGGCCGGTTCGCAGACCAGCAGCACGCCATCGGCGCGCACCTCATAGGTTTCGGGATCAACCTCGATCTTGGGGAGCGTCGCATTATGCACCATGCTGCGCTTGCTGATGCCGCCGCGGCAATTGCGCACCGCCACCAATTCGCGCGAAAGCCCGAAGCGGCCCGCAATATCCGCCTGCAACGCAGCACCACTCACGAAGGTCACGGCGGATAGCAGGCGGGAACGCCCATAACTGCCGAACATCGGCCGGTAATGCACCGGCTGCGGCGTGGGGATGGAGGCATTGGGGTCGCCCATCAGCGCCATGGCAATGGTGCCGCCCTTCAACACCATATCCGGCTTCACGCCGAAAAAGGCCGGCGTCCACATGACAAGATCAGCAATCTTGCCGACTTCAATACTGCCGACATGATCAGAAACGCCCTGCGCAATCGCGGGGTTGATGGTGTATTTGGCGATATAGCGCTTGGCCCGCACATTATCATTATCGCCCTTTTCGTCCGGCAGGCGGCCGCGTTGCACCTTCATTTTATGCGCAGTCTGCCAGGTGCGAATAATCACCTCACCCACGCGGCCCATGGCCTGGCTGTCGGACGACATCATGCTGATGGCGCCGATATCATGCAGGATGTCTTCCGCCGCGATGGTTTCCTTCCGGATGCGGCTTTCGGCAAAGGCCACATCTTCTGCAATGCGCGGATCAAGGTGGTGGCAGACCATGAGCATATCCAAATGCTCATCCACCGTATTCACCGTATAGGGCATGGTGGGGTTGGTGGATGAAGGCAGCACGCCCGCTTCACCGACCAAGCGCAGGATATCCGGCGCATGGCCGCCACCGGCACCTTCGGTATGGAAGGCCTGAATGGTGCGGCCACGAATGGCCTTGATGGTTTCCTCAACAAAACCGCTTTCATTCAGCGTATCGGTATGAATGGCGATCTGGATATCCATCTCATCCGCGACCGATAGGCAGGTATCAATCGCCTTGGGTGTGGTGCCCCAATCCTCATGCAGTTTGAGCCCGCAAGCGCCCGCGCGGATTTGTTCTTCCAACCCCGCCGGCAGCGCAGCATTGCCCTTACCGAGGAAACCAAGGTTCATCGGAAAGCCTTCGGCGGCCTGCAACATACGCTCCATATGCCAAGGCCCGGGCGTGCAGGTGGTGGCCAGCGTGCCATGCGCCGGGCCAGTGCCGCCGCCGAACATGGAGGTGATGCCAGACGCCAAAGCTTCTTCGATCTGCTGCGGGCAGATGAAATGGATATGCACATCAAGCCCGCCCGCGGTCAGGATGCGCCCTTCACCGGCGATGATTTCCGTCCCCGGGCCGATAATGATGTCCACATTGGGCTGCGTATCAGGATTGCCCGCCTTGCCAATCGCGGCAATCCGACCGCCACGCAAGCCGATATCCGCCTTCACCACGCCCCAATGGTCCAGGATCAGCGCATTGGTGATCACGGTATCCATGGCGCCATTGGCGCGTGTGACTTGCGATTGGCCCATGCCATCACGAATCACCTTGCCGCCGCCGAATTTCACTTCCTCACCATAGGTGGTCAGGTCGCGCTCAACCTCGATGAAGATTTCCGTATCGGCCAGGCGCACATGGTCGCCCACTGTTGGGCCATACATGCCGGCATAAGCGGCACGAGAGATTTTCGTTGCCATGGGTCAGACCGCCCCTTCCGTTTCGCCGCGAAAACCATGGATGATGCGCGCGCCTGAAAGCGGGATCAGGCGCACCTTGCGCGTCTGCCCCGGTTCAAAGCGCACCGCCGTGCCGGCTGCGATATCCAACCGGCAGCCGCGCGCCTTGGCGCGGTCAAAATCCAGCAGCGGATTGGTTTCCGCGAAATGATAATGGCTGCCCACTTGCACCGGGCGGTCACCCTTATTCGCCACCGAGATTTCTACCGCATCGCGCGTTGCGTTGAGCGTGATCTCGCCTGCGGCGGTGATGATTTCGCCGGGGATCATTTGCGGGCTCCCTTACGCGCTGGCTTCGCCTTTAACTTCACGGGTTTCTTCGCGGCTTTTGCTTTGGGCTTGGCTTTGGCTTTCGGTGCGGCTTTCACCTTGGCCTTCGGGGCAGGCTTCGCCTTGGCGCTGGGCTTCTTCGCCGCCGGCGCACGGATTGGCTGATGCACCGTCACCAGCTTTGTGCCATCCGGGAAGGTCGCTTCCACCTGGATTTCATGGAGCATCTCAGCGATGCCTTCCATCACCTGGTCACGCGTCAGCACGGTTGCGCCATCGCGCATCAGCTCCGCCACGCTGCGTCCATCGCGCGCCCCTTCCACCACGAAATCCGTGATCAGCGCCACGGATTCGGGGAAGTTCATTTTCAGGCCGCGTTCCAGGCGCCGTCGCGCCACGATCGCAGCCATAGAAATCATCAGCTTGTCTTTTTCACGCGGGGTCAGGTTCATGGCGTTGGGTTCCGCAATCGCTGTGCCATCATCATGGGATTTTCTGCTTCATGTCGTCCATAGGCGCGGCAGGCGTGCCGGCAGGCCAAGCGCCGGGCGCAGCCGGCA
>CAMCZJ010000113.1 GCA_945886995.1 Asaia bogorensis | reverse complement strand
ACGCTGGTCTTCAGCGTCTGCACCGGGTCATGCTGGTAATGGATGGGTGATGCGGGGCAGGCGAGGTTGTAGATCTCATCTACTTCCACATAAAGCGGGAAGGTCACGTCATGGCGGATCAATTCGAAATAGGGGTGATCCAGAAGGTTTTCGATATTCGCCTTATTGCCGGTGAAGAAGTTATCGGCGCATAAAACCTCATGCCCTGCGGCCAATAGCGCATCGCATAAATGGCTGCCGACAAAGCCGGCGCCCCCCGTGACCAGGATGCGCTTGCGCGCATGATATTCCCGCTTGGTATCGTTCTTGTTGTCCATTATCGCCCCACTGCGTAACCTTGCATGCCGCGCGGATTGGCGCCGGCGCGGATGGTGCCATCGGCTTCAAGCCGCGCCCCGGTCAACCGCCCTTCGGACCAATCGCCACCCGCTTCCGCCTGATGGCCGCGCGCTTTCAGCGCTGCCAGCACTTCCGGTGCATAGCGCCCTTCAATCACCAGCTTGCCGGGCTTGGCACCACGCGGCCAGAAACTGCTGATCCAATGTTCTGAATGGAAGGAAGGCGCATCAATCGCTTCCTGGATATTCATGCCGTGATGCAGCATCCGCAGCAGCATGATGGACTGCCATTGATCCTGCTGCTCACCTCCCGGTGTGCCGAAGCTCATCCAGGCCTTGCCATCGCGCAGCACCAGCGCGGGGGAAAGCGTGGTGCGCGGCCGTTTGCCTGGCTGCAAGCCATTGGGCAGGGTTTCATCCAGCCAGAACATCTGGCAACGCGTGCCAAGGCAGAAGCCAAGTTCAGGAATGGCGGGGGAGGATTGCAGCCAGCCGGCGGAAGGTGTCGCACTCACCATATTCCCGGCAGCGTCAATCACATCCACATGGCAGGTATCGCCACCCGCGGCACCAAGGCGGGAGACTGTGGGCTCGCCACTGCCGGCAGCGGCGGCCATTTCCTGTGCGCGGCGGATGGCGGCGGCGTAATCGGTGCGCGGGGCGCGGCCATCGGGCGAACCGGGGCGGAATTCCATGCTGGAGTTATCGCCAATCAGCGCGCGGCGCGCGGCGTTGTAGGCGGGCGAAAGCAAAGTCGCCATGGGTACATCAACGAAATCGGGGTCGCCGTAAAAGGCTTCGCGATCAGCGAAGGCCAACTTCATCGCTTCCGCCACCAGATGGATGAAGTCAGGACCCATCGGGTCCATCGCCGCAATGTCATCGCCCGCAATCAGGGCAAGGGTTTGCAGCATGGCCGGCCCTTGGCTCCAGGGGCCGCATTTCAGCACGCGATGGCCGTGGTAATCCAAGCCGAGCGGTGCTTCGATGGTGGCGGACCAATGCGCCAAATCCTGACCATTCAGTACGGCGCGATGGCGGCGCCCTGAAGTATCCATGGCTTCCGTCGCGCGGCAGAAACGATCAATGGCGTCCGCGACAAAACCGCGATACCAAGTGCTGCGTGCGGCTTCAATTTGCGCGACACGATCACCGCCGGCAGCTTCGGCTTCGCGCACCACGCGTTCATAGGTATCGGCCAATGTCGGGTTCGCATAAAGCCCGCCAGGTGCCGGCCCGCCATTGCGCAGCCACAGTGCGGCTGAGGTTTTCCATTCAGCCTCAAACAAGGGACGCACGGAATCAATCGTGGCGCGTACGCGCGGCACCATGGGCGCGCCATGCCGAGCATAGCCGATAGCATAGGCAAGGACATCGCGCGGCTTCCAGGTGCCGTGGTCCCGCAGCATCAGCATCCAGGCGTCAAAGGCGCCAGGGATGGGCGCGGCCAGCATGCCGGTGCCGGGCATGATCTCATGGCCCAGGCTTTTCATGAGCGCGACATTCAAGCCGGCAGGGGCGGGGCCTTGGCCGCAAATGGCCTGTTGCTGGCCGGTGCGGGCGCTATGCAGAAGAATGGGGCAATCGCCGCCCGGGCCGTTGAGATGTGGTTCCACGATTTGCAGCGTGAAGCCAGCGGCGGCGGCGGCATCAAAAGCATTGCCGCCCCGTTCCAGCACCGCCATGCCAACCTGGGAAGCGATCCAATGCGTGGACGCTACCGCGCCAAAGGTTCCGCTGATTTCGGGGCGGGTCGTGAAGCCACGCGCCCCTTCCTTTGCCGGAAAGCCGATGGAGGCAAGGTTCGTGTGGGACATGGGCGCTTTTGTTCCGTCAATCTATCGGGCAGGATAACACGCCAGCCCGATTTGTTTCTAGGCGAAATGGCCGTAAAGACAAAGCTCAGGCCCCGGCCAGCCCGCCTTCCGGTTCGGCACGCATTTCGGCAAAGACGCCCTTGGCCACGATCATCGCTTCCCGCACCGCAGGCAGGCCAATATAGCCGCAAAGATGCATTAGCGCATCACGCGTGGCGCGGGGCAAAGCTATGCGCATCCGCCATGGCCCATGCCTCGGCAAAGCGCGGATCATCCGTGCCGGTCAGTAGCGCGCCAGTTGTCAGGGGCGGGTAAAGCTCGGCAAAGTTTTTTACGACACTTGGCGAAATGCGCCGGCTGAAATGTTCCGCGCGCAATTCAGACGGGTGCGAAAGCCCGGCGGCGGCGACCAATTCATTCAGTGCTTCCAGCGTAGCAGCGTGGAATTGATGCACGCGCGGCGCCTTGTCTGGCACGCGTAACGCGCGTTGGCGGGTTGGGTCTTGCGTGGCAACGCCGGTCGGACAGTGATCCGTATGGCAGGAAAGCGACTGGATGCAGCCAATGGCAAACATGAAGCCACGCGCGGCATTGCACCAATCCGCGCCAAGTGCCAGCGCACGAGCAACATCAAAGGCAGACGCGATCTTGCCGCTGGCGCCAAGCTTGATCTGGTCACGCAACCCAATGCCGATCAACGCATTATGGGCGAAGCTCAGACCCTCGCGCAGCGGCATGCCGACATGATCCATGAATTCCAGGGGTGCCGCACCGGTGCCGCCTTCGGCGCCATCAATCACAATGAAATCAGGCGTAATCCCCGTTTCGATCATGGCCTTGCAGATGGCGAGGAATTCCCACGGATGGCCGATACAAAGCTTGAAGCCGGCGGGCTTGCCGCCCGATAGCCTTCGCATGTCGGCGATGAAGCGCATCATCTCAACCGGCGTGGAAAACGCCTTATGTGCGGGCGGGGAAATGCAATCCTGCCCCATCGGCACACCGCGCGTGGCGGCGATTTCCGCACTCACCTTGGCAGAAGGCAGCACGCCGCCATGGCCCGGTTTTGCACCTTGGCTGAGTTTCAGCTCCACCATTTTCACCTGATCGAGAGCCGCCACTTCCGCGAAGCGTTCCGGCGAAAAACTGCCATCCGGATTGCGCGCGCTGAAATAGCCGGAACCGATTTCCCAAATCAGATCGCCACCGGCTTCGCGGTGATAAGGGCTGAGCCCGCCTTCGCCCGTATCATGCGCAAAGCTACCGCGCTTCGCCCCTTGGTTCAGGGCACGAATGGCATTGGCGGATAATGATCCGAAACTCATGGCGGAAATGTTCAAAAGCGATGCCGAATAAGGCCGCGTGCAATCTGCCCCGCCGATCAGGATGCGCGGAAGATCCTGGGCGGGCGCGCGGGCGGCAAGCGAATGCTGCAACCATTCAAAGCCGGTTTCATAGACATCATATTGTGTGCCGAAGGGCCGTTTATCCAATTGCTTCTTGGCGCGCTGATAGACAATGGCGCGTTTGTCGCGGCTGAAGGGCGTGCCGTGCTTTTCATCCTCAAAGAAATACTGCCGCATTTCGGGACGGATTTCTTCCATGATGAAGCGCAAATGCGCCGCGATGGGGTAATTGCGCAGGATGGCGTGGGTTGGGTGGAATAGATCACGCAGGCCAAGCGCGCTGAGTGCGGCAGCGAGCACAAAGCCCAAGCCTGTCCAGAAACCGGGTGCCATCAATAGCGCGAAGCCGAAGCCGAGTACTGCCAGCAAGGCCAGGGTCAGGCAGATGAAACGAGGCGAAAAGGCAAGGCTTAGGCTGCGGGTCATGGCGGCACCTTAATGGATTGAGCGCAGCATAGATCAGTTTTCCAGCAGATCACCTGCGCCATCACCTTGGCCGTATGAAAACCTCATGAAACCGCGCTTCAATCAAGCAAGCCGCGCCGCCTGATCTCGGCGGCGATGCGCCCGCTTTCATCAAGCGGCGCGCGCGGGAAGGGCACGGGTGCGGCGGCCAAATCCCGCGCCTGCCCTGCCGCAATCAGGCTATCCGCGAGACGCTTGTGGCGTGGCCCAAGCCCGCCTGGATCGGCAATGAAAACTGGCCCTCCGGTGGCCAGCGCTTCCGACAGCATGGAAACCGAATCCCCCGTCACCACCACCTGATCCGCCCAGGCGAGGAAGCCAGCATAGGGGTTGGGCGGCGCGTCCCCCCAGCGAAACAACCGATGCGGATGCCCGGCCAGCGCCGCCGCCATGGCATCTTCCGCTGCCCGCCCGGTGCGGCGGGACGCGGTGGCGAGCACGCTGCCCGCAAACCCCGCCACCTTGGCCGTGATGGCGCCGGCAACGCTTGCGTCCATGCCCTCGGCGCGCGGCGGCCCACCCATCAGCAGTGCGACGCGGGGGGATGGCAGGGCGGCGAGGGCCGCAAATTCCGCCCGCGCGGCGGCCAGCTTTTCGGGCGAAATCCTATGCGCCGCGCCCAGAACTGGCAGGATATTGGGCGCTTCCTTGGGCGCATCATGTCGGCCAATCACCAGAAGATCGAAGCGCGCCGCCCCAAAGCCGGGGCGCATGCAATGCACCAACCGCGCGCCTTGCTGCTTCAGCCAAAGCGCCACTGGCACGCTGCGCCGCCCGGCTGAAATCACCAAGGCCGGCCAAGGGGGCGCAAAGGCAATGCGAGCTTCGGGCGCGAGCCCAGCCAGGGAGGGGAAGGGCAAAGGCAGCCGCGCCAGCCCGCCCCAGGCCAAATCTACCCGGCGGAAAGGTTCTCCTAACCGCTCGGCAATGCCCAAAGCCTGCGCCGCCGTGCCTGCGCGCGGGTCCGCCAGCACCCAAATCCGGGGCGACTCGGGCTGGGTCATGGACGCCGCCGCCTCAGCGCATTACCAAAGCCCGGAAAGAGAGGAGCCCTATCCATGCCCGCCCTTCATGCCTCCGACTGGGACCGCGACGCGGCGCTGACCACCGCGCGCATCCTGCTTGAAATCAAGGCGGTGAATTTCCGCCCGGAAGAGCCCTACACCTTTACCAGCGGTTGGAAGAGCCCTGTTTATATTGATTGCCGCAAGATCATCTCCTTCCCGCGCGCGCGCAACCGGATTTGCGATCTTGGCGTGGAAAAGATTGGCCGGCATGTCGGCTATGAATCGATTGACGTGGTGGTGGGTGGTGAGACCGCCGGGATTCCCTTCGGCGCCTGGATCGCTGACCGCATGCTCGCCCCCATGGCTTATGTGAGGAAGAAGCCGAAGGGCTTTGGGCGCAATGCGCTGATTGAAGGTGAGGTGCCGGTTGGCCAGCGTACGCTGCTGGTGGAAGACCTGACCACCGATGGTGCCTCCAAAATCCGTTTCGCGAATGCCTTGCGCGATGCGGGCGCCATTTGTGACCATACCTTCGTTGTCTTCTACTACGGCGTCTTCCCCGGTTCCTTTGAAACCATGAAAGGTATGGGCCTGAACCTTCATCACCTTTGCACCTGGTGGGATGTGCTGGAGGTCTGCCGCGAACGCCCCTATTTCAGCGAAGCAGCGCTTAAGGAAGTGCGGAAATTCCTGGAAGACCCGGTGCATTGGTCCAAGGCACATGGCGGCATTGGCAGTGCCGAGGAAGCCAAGGCGCGGGCTTCGGGAGAGTAACCCGCTAGCCTTCTGCACATGACGTAAGCTTCATTTTTTCTTTAGATGCTTATGGCGGCAGAGGCGCTATGCCGCACCTGAAACTTCAGGGCGCCCGAATCGCGATTCGTGGCTGCCCTAGCAAGAAAGGTTTTGCGCCATGAAACGGATTTTGCTTTTGGCTGCCCTTGGCGGCCTGATTTTCGCGACCAGCGCAGTCCCGGCTGATGCCGCGCCGCGCCGTGCCGCTGACGGGACGGAAGCGACCAGCAGCACCACGCAGCGCAGCCAATCCACGCGCAACCGCAGCGCTTCGCAAGGCCAAAAGGCCAATCGGCAGAATCGCAGCAGCAGCAGCGGCAACAAGGCCAATCGCAACCGCGCCCCGCGTACCCCGCCCGCCGAAGGCTGATCCAATAAAAAACGCCACCTGAACAGGTGGCGTTTTTCTTTTCAGTAAGGCTAAGGCTCAGGCGTCGGCCTTATGCGCCACGCCCTTTTCCTTGAGCAGGCCGGAAAGCTCGCCGGACTGGAACATTTCGGTGATGATGTCGCAGCCGCCCACGAATTCGCCCTGCACATAAAGCTGCGGGATGGTCGGCCAATTCGAGAATTCCTTGATCCCTTCACGAATTTCCATATCTTCCAGCACATTCACGCCCTTGAAGGGCACGCCCATGTGGGACAGGATTTGCACCACGCGGGCGGAAAAGCCGCATTGCGGGAAAACCGGCGTGCCCTTCATGAAAAGCACAACGGGGGTCGCCTTGATATCGGCTTCGATACGTTCAAAACTCGGGTTGCTCATCTTCTTGGCTCCTATTCCGGGGCAGAGGTTTGCAAGGCCAGCGCGTGAAGAACACCCCCCATGCGGCCCTGTAGCGCAGCATAGACAATCTGATGTTGGCGCACGCGGGGCAAGCCCTTGAAGGCGGAAGATACTACCTTAGCGGCGTAATGATCGCCATCGCCGGCCAGATCTTCGATCGTCACTTCCGCATCTGGCAGCGCTGCCTTGATCAGCGCCTCAATTTCCGCGGCTTGCATGCCCATGGCTGCTAATTCTCCCCCATCAGTGCGGGCAGCGTTGCCTCATGGGCCGCCACCAGCTTCGGAACCGATATGGCAGTCCCATCGGGCAGAACCAAGTCCCCCCCGCCGGCTGTGCCGATCAGCCTGGCCGGGACGCCTGCAGCGCTTGCCTTGGCAATCAGCGCCGCGCCATCGGCTACCGCCAGCACATAGCGGCCCTGATCTTCGCCAAACCAGAAGCCATGGGCGGGGATACCATCAGGCACTGCGGCCAGCTTGGCGCCGATGCCGCTACCCATCGCCATTTCCGCCAAAGCGACCAGCAATCCGCCATCGGCGCAGTCATGGCTGGCCAGAACCTCGTTGGCCAGGATGCGCGCGCGCACAAAATCGCCATTGCGGCGCTCTGCCACCAGATCAACCGGCGGCGGCGCGCCCTCTTCCCGGCCTGCGATTTCACGCAGCCAAAGTGATTGGCCAAGCCAGCCCTGAGTTTCACCCATCAGCACCAGATCGCCCTTGGCCGGCATGGCCAGCCCCACCGCTTGAGCGGCTTTTTCCAACACGCCAACCCCGCCAATCGCTGGCGTCGGCAAAATCGCGCGGCCTTCGGTTTCATTGTAAAGCGACACATTGCCCGAGACGACCGGGAAATCCAACGCGATGCACGCCGCCGCCATGCCCCGCACAGCATAGGCAAACTGCCCCATGATTTCAGGCTTTTCCGGATTGCCGAAATTCATATTGTCGGTGATCGCCAAAGGCAGCGCACCTACGGCGGTGATGTTCCGCCAGGCTTCCGCCACGGCCTGCTTGCCGCCTTCCTCGGGGTCCGCCAGGCAATAGCGCGGCGTGCAATCCGTGGTCATGGCCAGCGCCCGGTCGTGGTCTTCAATCCTGACCACCGCCGCATCCGCGCCGCCCGGGCGCTGCACGGTTTGGCCATTCACCAGGCTGTCATATTGGTCCCAAATCCAGCGGCGCGAACACAAATCCGGGCAGGCAATAAGCGTCATCAAGGCCGGCGCAATGCCGACCGGATCAGGAATGGCAGAAGCCACCAACACCGGCTGCTTCGGCGTTTCCGCTATGGGGCGGCGATAGAGCGGCGCTTCGGATTCCAGCGGCGCCAGCGGAATATCCGCTTCCAGCACGCCCTTATGGCGGATTACGATGCGCCCGGTATCGGTCAGCCGGCCAATTACCGCGAAATCCAATTCCCATTTGCGGAAAATCGCCTCGGCCTCCGCCTCTCGGCCTGGCTTCAGGATCATCAGCATGCGTTCCTGGCTTTCCGAGAGCATCATCTCATAGGCCGACATGCCTTCTTCACGCTGCGGCACGGCTTCCATTTCAAGTTCAATGCCCATGCCGCCCTTGCCGGCCATCTCCACGCTGGAACTGGTCAGCCCCGCCGCGCCCATATCCTGAATGGCGACAATGGCATCCGTTGCCATCAATTCCATGCAGGCTTCGATCAGCAGCTTTTCGGCGAAAGGATCGCCGATTTGCACGGTCGGGCGCTTTTCCTCCGAATCGGCGCTGAATTCCGCACTTGCCATCGTGGCGCCGTGGATGCCATCGCGGCCGGTCTTGGAACCGACATAAACTACGGGATTGCCAATGCCGGTCGCCTTGGCGGTGAAAATGCGATCAGCGCGCGCAATGCCAACCGTCATGGCATTGACCAAGGGGTTGCCATTATAGCGCGGGTGGAAATTCACCTCTCCGCCCACGGTCGGCACACCCACGCAATTGCCGTAACCGCCAATGCCGCGCACTACACCATCAATAATGCGCTTCATGCGCGGCGCATCCGGCGCGCCGAAACGGAGCGCATTCAAATTGGCAATTGGCCGCGCGCCCATGGTGAAGACATCGCGCAAAATGCCGCCAACCCCAGTCGCCGCGCCATTATAGGGTTCGATATAAGACGGGTGGTTGTGGCTTTCCATTTTGAAAACCGCGGCCAGGCCCTCACCGATATCAATCACGCCGGCATTCTCGCCAGGGCCCTGAATCACCCAGGGCGCCTTGGTTGGCAATTCACGCAGCCACACGCGGGATGATTTGTAAGAGCAATGCTCCGACCACATCACGCTGAACAGACCAAGCTCCGCAAGCCGCGGCGTGCGGCCAAGGATGGCCAATACCCGTTCATACTCATCAGGCTTCAGGCCGTATTCGGCGGCAAGCTGGGCGGCGCGTTCGGGGGGAAGAAGGGGGGCGGCTGAGGTCATGATAAGAAACTGATGGCCCGGCGCGGGGCGCTTGTGAAGTCTGAAAACGCAAGGGGGCGCCGCCCCCTAACCCCCGCCGGGGTAACAGTGTTACCCCGGACCCCGCCTGGATTTGGCGCTATTCCCGGTCACCGCTCGGCAGCTCCGCAGCCAGCAGAAGCGCCATCACGGCCCGCACCGTGTCATTGGCACTGCGGCGGGCTTCTTCACCTTCAAGCCGCGTGAAGGCTTCCAGTACTTCCGCCGCTGTCGCCCCGGTGCGGGTGATTTCAACCAGAAGCAAATCATCCACTGGCCCCAGAATGGCGCGGATGTCGGCGGCAGTGACTTGGCTGGGCATCGCTTAGGCCCCCGCAGCGTGATGACTGGGGCGTACCAGGCTGGCCTGTGGGCCCTCATCACCCTCACGCAATATCAGCGTTACGGCATCCCCTATGCAAAGCGTATCGAAGCCATTGCCCGCGACGCTATGGCGATGAAAGTAAATTTCTTGTCCATCATCCAACGTGATGAAGCCATGATCAGCTTTGGGCAGCAATTGCGTGATACGGCCTGATGGGGCCTGATTATGGGCTTTGACATCACCTTCCTGATGTTCGCGATGCTTTGCCACCTGGCGTTCCGCCGCGCGAAAAGCATCGCGCAGTGCCACCGCAGCGCTTTCATGCGCGTGATCGCGTGGGCTTTCATGCGTGACCACCACCTCGCCCCCCGGTAGGCTCATGCGGATATGGACACGCCAAAGCATGCCCTGATGGTGGTGCCGATGCGGCGCATCCAGCACCACATCGCAGCGCGTCATGCGCGGTGCGCGACGCGCCAGATGCGCGGCTTCCTGGCGGATGCGCTCTTCGAGCGCGGGGGAGGATGGGGTATCACGAAAGGCGATGTTGAGCGGCGTTTCCATGCCGCGTAAAATAGGATGCCGGGACGGTTTTCGCCCTTGCTTTAGCGCAGCGCGGCCATCACGAATGGCGGCGCGCTCCGATCATCCAATGCCTTCCATGCCGGCAATGGCCAAAATGGCCGCCAGGCTGGAACGCATGCCGCGCAAAGCTTCG
>CAMCZJ010000112.1 GCA_945886995.1 Asaia bogorensis | reverse complement strand
CATCACATGCACGCGCCCGGCAAGGCCCGCCGCCCGTGCCATGGCCAGAATGCGCTTGGGCCAGGGCTTCCAGCAGGGATCAAGCGGATGGAGTTTTATCAAAAGCTCCGCCCCTGCCGGCGCATGGGAAGCGAAGGACGCCATCACCTGCCGGAGCGGCGCATCCATATCGGTAAAGGGCGAATAGGCACGGATCGCGAAATCCGTTTCCAACTGCATCGCGAAAATCCAAAAAGGGTTGCCGCGGGCCTTCAGCCCGGCAAACACCTGGGCAGAACGGTGATCTTCAAGGCGGCGCAGCAAAAGCCGCCGCGCAAGGCCCGCATAAACCATGAACGGGTGCTGCAATTGATGGCGCCGATAATGCCGGAACGGAAAGGGCCATTGCGCAAGCGCGTGATAGTAAACATCCCGAAGCGCCATGGTGGCGAAATGGTCACTGTAAAGCGGCTTCAGATCCGGGGTCGAAAGCCCTTCCGCAAGGCGGCGAATCTCCGCTGGATCTCGCGGGAAAAGGCTATTCCCGCCCATGCCGTCGCGTTCCAGCGTGATCCAATCCGGGCGCAGATAGCCGTAATCGGTCACAATCACCGCAATGCCGCGCGCCTTCGCGGCTTCTATGGCGATGCGGTGATAGGGGCGCTGTTCGCCAATCAGCAGCAGATCGGTAATGGCATGGCGCGTCAGGAAATCTGCGATCCAACCCGGCCATGCGTCTGCCCTGCCGGTGAAATCAACGCTGCCGGGGCCGGGCCAGAAAGCCCGATCCCCCAAATGCAGATTGACGCGATGCACCTGATGCCCAAGCGCCAGAAGCCCCGCCGCGACATGGGCGAAAAACGGCGAAATCGGGCCTTGCAGAAAAAGGAAGCGGCGCTTGCCGGGCGCATTGAGCGAATGAGGGATCACGCCCCGCCATGGCATTGTGGCGGGGCAGGGTCAACCGAAGCCGTTTTTCAGCTTATTTTTGTGACCAAGGCGTGGTCTGCCAGAGCTTGCGGTATTCCGCTTCCTGCCGACGTAACCGTTCAAACCAGACATCGCCCGCTTCATAAGCCGGTTCGGTGAAACGGCTTTCCAGGATTTTCACGAAATCCGGATCCTTCGCGATATCGGCTGTCGCTTCGCGCAGGCGCTGCACAATGGCGGGTGGCGTGCCTGCCGCCATCACCAAGCCCCGTTCGGAGGCCATCTGCACCGGGAAGCCCAATTCAATCAGGGTTGGCACATCGGAACGGAAACGGCTGCGCGTGGCGCCACCTTGGGACAGCACGCGAAGCTTATCCGCATTCGCGGTCACCGGGCCAAGATTGAGCCCCATACTATCCACCTGCTTGCCAAGCACCGCCGTGCGCAATTGCGGATCACCCTGATAGACCACATGGGTAAAGCGCGTGCCCGTTACCGCCTGTAGCAAGACCAATTGCAAATGATCATCCGTGCCCACACCGGGGGACGCATAGGTGATGGTATCGGGCCGCGCGCGTGCCGCCGCCAGCAAATCAGCCAGCGTCCGGTAGGGGCTGTCTTCATGCACCGTAATCGCTGAAGGATCGGTCACCAGATTGCCGATGCCCACGAAATCATCCAGCTTGAATTGCGCTGTTCTTTCGATGGGAATGGTAAGCAAGCCCGGCATATTCGTGGTGCCGATCGTGTGCCCATCGGGGCGCGAGCGGGCGACCGCCGCCAAGGCCACTTCCCCGCCCGCACCGGGGCGATTCACCACCACCACCGAACCACCAATGCGCTTTTCAAGCGCGGCGGCATAGCTGCGCGCATCAAGATCCGTACCGCCACCGGCGGTGAAGCCGACAATGATTTCAATGGGCCGGTCGGGCCAGCGCGGCTGCGCCAGCGCGGGCGCGGCGAGCAGCGCCCCGGTTGAAGCCAAAAGACTGCGACGTTTGATGTTCATGACATTTTCCCCTCATTGCTTTCTTTCCAGGTGATCAGGCGGCGAAGCCCTTCTTCCATGCTGATTTCCGGCTTCCAGCCAATGGCGCGGAAGGCTTCCTCATGCGCGATGCGAAAGGCCCCACCCGAAGTCAGCCGCACCTTACCCGGTTCTTCGCCAATGAATTCGGGCGCGGGGCCGCCACCGGCAAGTCTGGTCACCAATTGCACCAATTCCAGCGTGGTGATGGGTTTGGGGCCCGATGTGTTGACCGCAACATCGGTGGCATCGGCTTCAAAAGCGCGCTGATTGGCGCGCGCCAAATCGCCGACATAAACGAAATGCTTGGTTTCTGACCCATCACCGAAAACCTTGGGCGCCAGGCCGCGCTTCACGCGGTCATAAGTCTCAATAATGTAAAGCGCATTGGCGGCGCGGTAATGCTGGCGTTCGCCGTAAACGGTGGAATAGCGCAGCACCACGTAATCCAGCCCGAAGCGGCGCTTCATGTCACGGCAAAGCTGTTCACCGATGATTTTTGTGGCGCCATAGAGAATCGCAGCGGGTGGGGCGCCCACGCTATGAAAAGGCGTGGTTTCCACAAGATCACCCGCAACACCCGGCCCATAGCCATAGACCGCGTTGGACGAAGCAAACACCACCTTGCGCAGCCCGGTGGCACGTGCCGCTTCCAGCGCATTCTGCACGCCACGGATATTCACATCCAAACCACCCCAGGGGTCGCGGTCCATATTCAGGGTCATGTAGGCGGCCAGCAGCAGCGCCCCATCGCAGCCCGCCATGGCGCGCAACAAATCGGATGGGCGCATCACATCGCCCTGCACCAATCGCAGCCGAGGATTGTCACGGATGTGCGCCAGCGCCTGTTCTGAGCCCATGGAGAAATTATCGAAAATCACCACCTCGGCCGCGCCTTCATCTAAAAAGCGCGCGGCGGTGGCGGAACCAACTAGGGATGCGCCCCCGATGATGATGAAATTCTTCCCGGCAATGGGTAATGCGGCGCTCATGCGTTTCCTCGGTCTTGTTCCTGATCTGTGGTGATCATGACGGAGACCGCGGCTTGGCGCTACCCTGTCTCCAGCCAGACAGTCACCTTGGTGCCGATACCTTCGGTGCTTTCTATCGCAAGCCTGCCACGATGGCGCATGATGATATGGCGCGTGATGGCAAGCCCAAGCCCCGTGCCGCCCTTATGGCGGGACCGTGCCTGATCCACCCGATAAAATCGCTCCGTCAGGCGCGGCAGATGGTGCTTGGCAATGCCCGGCCCATCATCGGCAATGCTGAGCGCAGCGCCACGGCGCGCCCCGCTGTCATCGGCTGCTGCGGGCTTCAACGAGACTGAAATCAGCCCCCCATCCCGCCCATGATTCATGGCATTTTCAAGCAGGTTGCGGACCACCTGCGCCAGCTGATCCGCATTGGCGGGCTTGGCCACCAGCGCATCATCCAAATCAAGTTCAAGGCGCATGTCGCGCCGCTTGAGCAAAGGCGCCAGCGCCTCAGCCTCGGCACGCGTGATCATGGCAAGCGGCGCTTCGCCGGTGGGCGGCTGATGCTCCTCCATCTCAATGCGCGACAGGTTCAGCAAATCATCAATCAGCCGGCGCATTCTTTCGCCCTGTTCGGCCATGATGGCAAGGAAACGCTGCTGCGCGGCAGGATCATCGGCGGCGGGGCCGCGAAGCGTTTCAATGAAGCCAAGCAGGCTGGCGAGCGGCGTGCGCAATTCATGGCTGGCATTGGCGACAAAATCGGCGCGGGTGCGTTCAATCGCGGCTTCCCGGCTGCGGTCAATCAGCAGGATCAACAGCCGTCCGCCTTCAGCGAGCGGCGGGTCAAGCGGCACCACGCGGGCCGAGAGCTCTCGTGGCAAGGGCACGGGCAAGTGCAATTCAGCCGTAACGGAATGGCCCACCGCCAAGGCCTCATCCATGGCAGATGCCAGCACCGGGTGGCGCAGCAGCGCCGCCGCATCCGGCCCCTGTCCGGCGGCTTCCGGACCCAGCAGATCACGCGCGGCGGGGTTGGCGCGCAGCACGGCGCGTTCAGCGGAAAGCAGCAAAACGGGTTCTGGCAGATTTTCCAGAATGGCGGCATCTGCCCGACGCAGCCGGTCAAGCAACGCGCCCTGTTCCGCCAAGCCGCGCGCCAGACGGCGAATGCCATCGGCCAGATCCTCGGCTGATGGCAGCGGGGCAGTTTCGGTCCGTGTCGGCGCGGCCCTGACTTGCGCCAGCGCATCCCTGAGCGCTTCCGCCAAAAGCGCGAGCCGCGCGCGCCAACCCCAGGCCAAGGCAAGGCTGCCGAGCAAGACAAGGCCGAGTGCCGCCAAGCCCGTTACGGGCCGCACTTCCCGCGTGAGCATCAGCAGGCCAAGTGCCAGGGCCGGCACCATGCCAATCGCAAGAGCAAAGCGCAGCAGGGACTTCATGCCAGTGACCTGCCGCGCCCCGTGATTCAAAATCCAACGCCAAGCGGCATGGCCGGTTCCACCAACACCGCATCGCCATTGGGTGAGAGGCGAAACAGCGCCAAGCCGCGATCCACCGTGCCATTGGGGCCAAGCTGCACCGGGCCATCAACGCCTTCAAAGCGGGGCATGGCATCGGGCGTTGTGCCGGCAGGCGCCAGCGCCAAGCCTGCCGCCATCAGCGCTGCATCATGCGCAACACCGGCAATGCGCGGCGCGCGCTGGCCGAATGACTGTTGATACTGGGTTTCAAAGGCGCCGCGCGCCCTTTCATCAGGTGCGGGGAACAGCGCGCCATGCAGGGCGGGTTCATTGGCGAGCCCCGCATCAGTGATCCACAGCGCATGCCCCATCAAGGCGGGCCGAGAATTGCCTTGCGCCACCGCCCTGATGGCGGCTGCCAATTCACGCGCGCGGAAGCCTGTTGCGCCAATCACTACGGCATCAATCTGTCCGCCCACTTGCCGCGACATCTCGGCAACCGGCCCCGCCGCCCCGGCGCGATCATTGTAAAGCGCAATGCCCGGCGCGGGCAGGTTCAAATCCGCCGCGGTTCGGCGCATGGCGACGGCAAGCGCGCGGCCAAAAGCGTCATCCGCCGCCACAAGGCCGAATTGCCGCGCCCCGCCCGACATGGCCGAGCCCATCACCCGCCGGATTTGCTGCGCGGGCGTCACGCCAAGCGTCCAGATATCGGGCCCGGCCTGGGATGCGTCATTTGTCAGGGCCAAGACCGGCAAACGCGCCGCACGTGCAATGGGCGCTATGGCAGCGGTTTCCGCCCCGGTTAGCGGGCCGGCGATACTGACCACCCCAAGGCTGACCGCGCGCCGCGCAGCATCAGCCGCCCCCGTCGCGGTGCCCGCCGTATCAAGCGGCACGAATTCAACGCGGGGATCATTCTGCGCGAAAAGCGCCAATTCAGCAGCCTGTTGCAGCGCCTGGCCGAGCGGCGCCTGTGGCCCGGAAAGCGGCAGCAGCAGCGCGACACGGGTGCGCGCTATCTCCACCGGTGCAGCGCCCGTGGCGGCCCCCACCATAATGGGGGCTTGCGGCGCACAGGCCGCAAGCGCGACAAGGGCTAGCATCGGCAAAAGGGCCAAGACCCGTGACTTCAGGCGAAACACAAGACTGGTCACAATCTTTCCATCCTTCCGCTTTGCCCCTTTTGGGGCCGGGCCTGACCTTGGTTGCCACCCCCATCGGCAATATGGGGGATCTTTCGCCCCGCGCCCTGGCCGCCCTGAAGGCCGCCGATGCGGTGCTGTGTGAAGATAGCAGAACAACCGGCAGCATGCTTGCCCGGCTGAGTGTGACCGCACGCCTGATCGCCCTGCACGACCATAATGAAGCCAATGAGGTTCCCCGAATACTGGAAATGTTGCGTCAGGGCCAGAAACTGGTGCTGGTTTCCGATGCCGGCACGCCTTTGGTGAGCGACCCGGGCTTTCGCCTGGCGCGCGCCGCGATTGCGGAAGGCCTGCCCGTTTCTGCCATTCCTGGCCCCAATGCAGCGGTGATGGCGCTGGTGCTTTCCGGCCTGCCGCCTGAGCCCTTCCTGTTTGAGGGCTTTCTGCCGCCGCGCGCCAGTGCGCGCCAAGCGGCGCTTGGCCGGCTGAAGGCGCTGGAACAGGCGGGGCTTGCGGCCAGCCTGATTTTCTATGAGGCGCCGCACCGGCTGGCCGAAAGCCTGGCTGACATGGCAGCGGCCTTCGGGCCTGAGCGCCCCGCCGCCATAGCGCGCGAAATGACCAAACGGTTTGAGGAAGTGCGGCGCGGGGGCCTGGGTGCGCTTGCCGCGCATTACGCCAGCGCCGAAGCGCGGGGGGAGATTTGCATCGTGGTCGGCCCCGCAGCGGCTGAGGCGGTGGTGGGTGATGCGGAAGTAACCGCGCAGCTGCGCGCCGCGCTGCACAGCGGGCTTTCGGTGAAGGATGCGGCGGAAGCGGTGGCGAAATCCACCGGGCGGAAGCGCCGCGATGTCTATCGCGAAGCCTTGGAATTACTCGCGCGCGAGAACTGAACGCCAAACGCAATGGCTTGGCAGGCTTGGCCAGGTCAGTCAGGTTATCGGTAAGGCAACTGACTCGGGGGGTATTGGCACATGGGTTTCAGTGATTTCGCTCATTTTTTGGAAAAGCATCCTGATCTCACGGTGTTTCTGGTGCTTGGGCTTGGCTATTTCATTGGCCAATTCAAGTTTCGCGGCTTTGGCCTGGGGCCGGTCACAGGCGCGCTTTTCGCTGGGCTGATGATCGGGCAATTCGCCGAAGTGCCGGTTTCGGAAACGGCGCGCTCCATCCTGTTCCTGCTGTTCCTGTTCGGCATTGGCTATTCGGTCGGCCCCAAATTCCTGAGTGCCGTCAAGGGCGATGGGCTGCCCGGCATTGCCATTGGCATTATTGTACCGCTGACCGCGATAGCGACCGCGGTGATTGCCGCGCGCATCCTGGGGCTTGATGCCGGCTTCGCGGCTGGTTTGTTTTCTGGCGCCACCACGGAATCTCCCGCCATCGGCACGGCGGCGGAGGCGATACGCGCGCTGCCGCTGCCCAAGGAACAGCGCGATCAGATGATCAGCCACATCGCGGTTGCCGATGCGCTTTGTTATTTGTTCGGCGCGCTTGGCGTGATTTTGATGACAACGCTGATCGGCCCCGCAATCCTCCGCATTGATGTGGCCGAGGAAGCGCGCAAGCTTGAAGGAAAATACGGCATGACCGGCAAGCGGGCTGGCATTGCCTCTGCCTGGCGGCCGGTGGAAATCCGCGCCTATGCCATTGCTGAGGCTGGGGCCTTGGTTGGAAAGACCGTGGCGACGGCGGAAGCGATGGCGCCGGGGCAGCGCCTTTTCATCCAGCGCATTCGGCGCGGCGATGCGCTGATGGAACCGCGCCCTGACATGGTGCTGCAAGCGGGTGATGTGGTGGCGCTGGAAGCGCGCCGCGATGTGCTGATTGAATTCCTGGGCGCTGAAGCACGGGAAGTTGAGGACAAGGATTTGCTGGATATCGCGGCCCTTTCGCTGGATGTTTATGTCGCAGGCAAAAGCGTGGTGGGGCGCAGTGTGGCGGAGCTTAGCCACACACCTGAATCGCGCGGCGTATTCCTGCGCCGCATCCTGCGCGGCGGGCTTGAAGTGCCGATCGGCCCGGAAACACGGCTTGAACGCGGCGATATCATTACGCTGATCGGGACGGAGAAGAATGTGGAGGCGGCGGCAGCGCTGGCTGGTGCCGCGATCCGGCAAAGCGATGCGACGGATTACGTGACGCTTGGGCTCGCGATTTTCGTGGGTGGGTTGATTGGCACGGTGGTGGGCGTGGATATCGCCGGTGCGCATATCGCGCTTTCAACCAGTGTTGGCACGCTGCTGGCGGGGCTTTTCATTGGCTGGTTGCGGTCCCGCAGGCCGCATGTTGCGCGTATTCCGGATGCGGCGATTGCCATGATGACATCGCTTGGTCTTGCGGCCTTTGTTGGCATGATCGGCCTGCATGCCGGCCCGGTGTTTGTGGACGCCGTGCGCGAAGTGGGCTTTGGCCTGCTGATTGCCGGGGTTTTCGTGACGCTGGTGCCGCAATTGATCGGGCTTTTCATCGGGCGCTATGTGCTGCGGATGAACCCGCTTTTGCTGCTGGGCGCCCTTTCCGGCGCGCAAACCATGACGGCGGCGCTGGCGGCACTGCAGGAGAAATCAGGCAGCCCGGTTGCGGTGCTGGGCTATACGGCGGCGGTGCCCTTTGGGCATATACTGTTGACCTCGGGCGGGACGGTGATTGTTTGGCTGATGAGTTGAGAACAATTGATAGAGCCAGATATCGCCGCCCTACCCAACCGGTCGAGGACCAATGCTACGCCAATGATCGAGCGCCAATTGATAAACGATCCGATCAAGTCGCGTGTGCTGATCGAGTAGGACCTTGATTTCGGGAGTGATGAGTTCCTCAACTAGTGGCTCCCGGGAATGGTCCACTTCATGTTTAGTGTTCAGGTGCGCGAGATCAGTCAATGCATTCATGCCAAAGGCTCTTGCAACAATGGCATAAATCTCACGAAGTTGGGACGTGTCACCGAACACCTTAAAAGAAAAAAGATTTCCAAGAGCCCGGTGGATAATCTGCATATCCGTTACCCTAAGGCCCTCGTTACCCATTCTTACAAACCAAGTACCATCCGGCTGCGGGTGGATTTCGCCGGCGAGATTCCTCGCCATAATGTTGTTTATAGTATTCAAGATCACAGGCTCTTTACTAAGCAAGAAATCAGCTAAGGATCCTGTCCTTGTGATTTCCGGACCCCGCAACTGGAGCTGCGCGATATAGCTGGGGCGATGCCTTTTCCAGAAATAGTAGTTCGACAATAAACGCTCAATTGGATCACGCAGCACCGTCACAAGGAAAACAGGCGGCGGGATACGCTTGATCTCATCCATACTGAAATGTCCAGAAAAAAAACGCCACTGCGCCAATTCACTTTCGGTATATCGGCCCAAGCGGGAAAAGCGCTCAGGGCAGATTTCATCTGGGGCGAAATGAGCCGAGAAATGATGATGCAGCGTTGTCCCGCCGGTTCTTGGTACATGCAGGAATACAAGCCGATGTGTAGATTTGCTTATTTGTCCAGCCATAACCATCAACCCGAGGTAGCGTTTGTTTTGCTTGTATCAAGTCCGTCAGCCACACACTTCAGGGCATTTTGAAGCTAATCTGGCTTACTTGGCACGTCTTAAAATACGTCCCGATAAAACCTTGGATCGAGCCCCGTGAACTAATGTAAACCGGAAACGCCCCCAGGGATCTAATTCAGGTAACCCGCGGCACCGCAACCCCAACCAACGCATCCCGCGTTACAATCCCGGCCAACTTCTCCGCACTCCAGCCCTCGGTCCCAGCGGGCCGCATTGGCAACACCATCCAGCGATAATCCGCTGTGCTATCCACCACGCGGATTTCCACATCATCGGCCAATTGCGTGCCCCATTCGGCCAGCACCGCTCGCGGCTCACGCACAGCGCGGGAACGATAGGCGAAGGATTTGTACCAACCGGGCGGGTAGCCCAGAAGTGCCCGCGGGTAGCAGGAACAAAGGGTGCAAACCACCAGATGATGCTGCTTTGGCGTATTCTCCAAAACGCCAAGCTCAGGCGCGCCGGCCATGGAAGCGCCTGCCGCCTCGGCAGCGGCTTTCCCATCGCGCATCAGCAGCGCGTAGTAGTCCGGATCGGTCCAGGCACGCGCCACCATGCGCGCGCCGATCTCAGGGCTCGCGCGTTCAGTGATCGCTTGGCGTTCGGCGATTTCGGTTTCACTCACGTGCCCCTTGGCATTCAGGGCGGCAACGAGTTTTTCAAGCAGCGCGAGGCTCGCGTCAGACGGGGGGGCGGCCATGTCAGGCTTCCTCCAACCAATGTTCGAAGATTTCCACCATCACCGTATCGCCTGCCTTGCCCTCATCCCAAATGGGCGGCTGTTCGAACAGCACATGGTAAAGCTGCCGGCGCGGCGCGGGGCGGGCGAAGGCAAGGTCTTCCGGGTTCGGGAAGGCCCCCAGCGGGCGCACCACCTGGCCCATCCGCCCGCGCACGTAATAGGGCGTGCGGATATGGCAGGGGCCACGGGTTTCGGGCCAATCATCCTTCACGCGCACCCGCGCACCGGGCGCGAAGCGGGGGGCAGAGGTCTCGGGCGGAGCGCTCATGCCAAATCCTCCTGCCGGATCACGCCTTTTTCGACCATCAGGG
>CAMCZJ010000111.1 GCA_945886995.1 Asaia bogorensis | reverse complement strand
GAGCTTGCGGGCAAGCCCTTGGCCGGCAAATCCATTGCCTTGATATTCGAAAAACCCTCCACCCGCACAAGGGTTTCCTTTGAAGTCGGCATTCGCCAATTGGGTGGCGATGTTGTCGTGCTGTCCACCAAGGACATGCAGCTTGGCCGAGGCGAAACCCCGGCGGATACCGCGAAGGTGCTGTCCCGCTATGTGGATGCCATCATGCTACGTACCGATAATGTGCAGAAAATCCGTGAATTGGCGAAGCATGCGACGGTGCCGGTGATCAATGGCCTGACCGATGTTTCCCATCCCTGCCAGTTGATGGCCGATATCATGACCTTTGAGGAACATCGCGGCCCGATTGCCGGGCAGGTGGTGGCCTGGACAGGTGATGGCAATAATGTCGCGCAATCCTTCATCCAGGCAGCGGCGCGCTTTGGCTTTACGCTGCGTCTGGCAACACCACCCGAATTGGCGCCACCCGCGGAGTTGATCGCCTGGGCGCGTGCCCAAGGTGCGAAGGTGGAATTGACCCATGACCCCATCGCTGCGGTGCGCGATGCGCGCTGTGTAGTAACCGATAGCTGGGTTTCCATGTCTGATGAGCGCGAGGGGCGGGCGGAAAGCCGGCATAATCTTCTAGCACCCTATCAGTTGAATTCGGCGCTGCTGAAGCACGCGGCGCCGGATGCGATCGTGATGCATTGCCTGCCAGCGCATCGCGGGGAGGAAATCACCGATGAGGTGATGGATGGCCCACAAAGCGTGGTGTTTGATGAGGCAGAGAACCGCCTGCATGCGCAGAAGGGTGTGCTGCTTTGGGCCTTGGGGTTAGCGTGACATTGCTCGCGTGACCCGTAAGTAAGGGTCACGCGTTTTGGGCTGATGAGGCCCCCTGCCCTATTCCGGCTGCGCGCCGGAAATCTTCACCATCTCGGCCCAGATCGGCTGTTCGCGCTTCAACCGCGCGGCCAATTCTTCCGGTGTTGAACCCGTCAGCCGCGCGCCCATGCCGATAGCGCGTTGCTGCAATTCGGGATCGGCAAAGGCTGTGCGGATTTCGGAAGAGATTCGGTCCACAATCTCACGCGGCATGGCGCGCGGGCCGCCCCACATATGCCAGGGGCTGACATTGAAATTATCCATCCCCGCTTCCGCCATGGTGGGCACATTGGGCAAAGTGGGCCAACGTTCCGGCATGGTGACGGCCAGCGGGCGGATGCGCCCTTCCTGGATAACACCGGTGTAGCTGGCAAGGTTATCTACCGCGACCTGAATGTCGCCCGAAAGCATGGCCGGAATGGTCTGCGCCGCACCACGGAAGGCCACATGCGTCGCCTCAACCCCCGCGCGGCCCAGCAGATAGGCGCCAGAAAGGTGAATGGTCGTGCCCACCCCCGAAGACCCGTAGCTGATGCCACCCCGCCGCGTCTTGGCCCAAGTGATGAATTCCTGGAGCGTTTGCGCAGGCACATGCTGCGCCGGCACCGCCACCACATTGGGCAAATCCCACATGGCGCTGATCCAGGCGAAATCGCGCTCAGGGTCATAGGGCAGGGTTTTGAACAGCATGGGGTTGATCACGATATTGTGCATGCTGATCGTGCCGATGGTGTAACCATCTGGCGTTGCGCGCGCGATGGCCTCCGTGCCGATATTGCCGGAAGCGCCGCTGCGCGTCTCCACAATGAAATTCTGCCCGAAGCGGCGCGACAAGACTTCGCAGGCAAGCCGCGTCATCACATCAAGCGACCCGCCTGGCGGGAAGCCGACAATCACGCGCACCGGCCGGTTGGGCCAGGCGGCTTGCGCGATGGCGGGGCTCGCCAGGCCAAGGGCGAGTGGCGTGGCTAGAAGGCTGCGACGTTGGATCATATTTTCCTCCCTTTATTTGTTATCATTTCAGCGCGCGTAATCCGGTTCTTCCCGGTCCAGAACACGACGCCAGGCATTCAGATGGAGCCGCGCATCCAGCTTTTCACCCCATGGCCCCGTGTGATTGCGGCGCAGATTATCGGGCAGCTTGTGCAGGGGCATGCCGGTTTGCATGGCGGTCAATTGATACATGCAGGTGCGTTCCGCCATGTAGCATTCATCAAAGGCGTCATGCACGGTTGGGCCCACCACGGTCACGCCATGGCCGCGCATCAGCATGATGGTCTTATCCCCCATCAGCCGCGCAATGCGGTCCCCTTCTTCATTGCTATGCACGGGCTGATCGCCTTCATCATCATAAACCGTGCGGTCATTCAGCAGCAGATTGTTGTGATGGGAAAGCGCAAACTCCGCGCCCTGCACCATTGAAAGCGCGGTCAAATGCCGCGGGTGCACATGGATCACGCAAGCCGCCGCCGGGTTGGCCAGATGGATGCGTGTGTGGATGTGAAACGCAACCTTGCGCAGTTCCCCGCTGCCGCGCAGCACGCGCCCTTCCAGATCGCACACAATCAGATCGGATGCCTTCAATTCCTGGAACAAATAGCCACGCGGATTGATCAGGAAGCGCGGCTCAGCCTCATTGGGCAACATCAAGCTGTTGTGATTGCCGATATGCTCATTCCAGCCGAGCCTGGCTCCAATGCGAAACACGGCCGCCATGTCGCAGCGGAGTTCCCATTCGCGCGCCTCTGCACGGCTATCGCTCAGTTTTTCGATGATCGCGGCCATGCGGACCTCCTTGAACCATTCCCTTGGTCAAGCCTTGCACAGATCAGGCGCGCCTGACCACGGGGTCCGGTGTTGACGGCGCTAGGCAGGGCGCAGACCATTCCCGACAGAGAGAGGATCCACCCATGGCCGAAGCCAAGCCCGCCGAATTGCCCATCACCGGCTATCTGGACCGGTTTTCCGCACGCCCCGGCGAAAGCCTGGCGGTGAAGATCAGCGTGCCAAGCGGCGGGCGCTACCGCGCCAGGCTGCGCCGCGTGATTTCCGGCGACCCCAACCCGGCCGGGCCAGGGCTGCGGTTTGAAGACCTCTCGGCCCGTTTCGATGCCGAATTTCAGGGCCGCCACCAGCCTATCCGGCTTGGGTCCTATGCGCTGATCCCCAAGGCGCCTACGCGAGCCGCCGGGCCAACCACCTGGACCGCACTCGTCTGGTTCCAGGCACAGCCCAGCGCAGAAGCCGCGGTCATCAGCGAAGAACAGGCGGGGCGAAGCGTGACGCTGGCGGTTGGGCCGCATGGGCCAATGGCGCGCATCACTTGGCCCGGCGGTGACCGGCAGCTTGGCCTGGGCGCGCCCTTGGCGCTGCGCCGCTGGCATCGGCTTTGGCTGAGTGCCGATCCCGCCACCGGGTGCATCCTACTCGGCGCGCAGTGCATTGAAGATGCCTCCCCCGCCAGCACGCGCGAAATCTCGGCGGCGGGCATGGTGCTGCCCGATGGGGCGGGCGTGGTGATGATTGGCGCGGCCAATGCAGCTGCGCCCAGCGCGCATTTGACGGGTAAGATCGAAGACCCTGCCATCCTGGCCGGCTTTCATGCCGAATGGCAGCGCCCGGATCAGCCGCTTGCCGCCGCAATGCCGGGCCTCCTCGCCGGCTGGGATTTTGCACGCGGCATCGCGACCCAGCGCGTGGAGGATATCGGCCCGCAAACCTGCCATGGCGATTTGGTGAATGTGCCAACCCGCGCCGTGGTCGGCGCCCGCTGGTCGGGGGCCGAGATGTGCTGGCGCCATGCGCCCGCTGACTACGCCGCCATCCATTTCCACGCTGATGATTTGAGCGATTGCGGCTGGGCGGATGATTTCAGTTTTACCGTTCCAGCAGATTTGCGCTCCGGCGCCTATGCTTTCCATATCACTTGTGCAGCAGGAGAGGATCACATCCCCTTCTATGTGCTGCCCCCGCGCGGCATGGCCACAGCGCCCATCGCCTTTCTGGCCTCCACCTTTACCTATCAGGCCTATGCCAATCATTCCCGCGGCAATGCGGATGCAGCCTATCGCGCGCGAGTCGCTGCCTGGGGCGCTTATCCGCATAATCCGGATGATTTCCCGATCTATGGGCGCTCAACCTATAACCGCCACCCAGACAACAGTGGCATCGCCTTTACGTCGCGGCTCCGCCCGATACTCACCATGCGGCCTGGCTTTCTGACCTTCAATGACGCGAAGGGATCGGGGCTCCGCCATTACCCCGCCGATACGCATATCCTGGCCTGGTTGGAAGCGCGTGGCTTGGCGTTTGACGTGATCACGGATCACGATTTGCACGAAGAAGGCACGGCGCTGCTGGCGAATTACAAGGTGGTGATGACGGGATCGCACCCGGAATATCATACGCCGCAAACGCTTGATGCGCTGTATGCTTATACGCGCAGCGGCGGGCGCATGATGTATCTGGGTGGCAATGGCTTTTATTGGCGCATCGCTCAACCCGCCGATATGCTGGGTGTGTTTGAATTGCGCCGGGCGGAGGGCGGCATTCGCGCCTGGGCCGCCGAGCCCGGCGAATATTATCACCAGACCGATGGCGCCTATGGCGGGTTGTGGCGGCGCAATCGTCGCCCACCGCAGCAATTGGCGGGCGTTGGCTTTTCCGGCCAGGGCTTGTTTGAAGGCACTTATTACCGCCTGCTGCCACCGGCGCGTGAGGCACGCCATGCCTGGATGTTCGAAGGCGTGGAAGGCGAGACCATCGGTGATTACGGGCTTTCAGGCGGCGGCGCGGCCGGCTTTGAATTGGACCGCGCGGACCCTGCCCTTGGCACGCCGGATGGCACGGCGATTCTGGCCGTTTCCGAAGACCCACCCGCTTCCTTTGTCGCGGTGCCGGAAGAATTGCTCTCCCACGTCAATACCGTGAATGGCGAGAAAGCCCAGGCGCTGAAGCGCGGTGAGATCATTTATTTCGACACGCCGGGCGGCGGTGGCGTCTTCGCCGTTGGTTCCATTACCTATTGCGGTAGCCTATGGCGCCAGGGGTTTGAGGGGCCGATCAGCCGGCTCACGGAAAATGTTCTGCGCCGTTTTGCCGGGCTTACTGATAGTGGTTGACGCCGCCGGGCGCGCGCATGAAGCTAAGCCACCACAAATAACGGGAGAGCATGGATGAAACGCCTCAGTCTCAGCACGGGCCTTGTTGCTGCTGCCATGGCCTTGTCGGCAGCGCCGCTGCTGGCCGCCCCCTTCACCTGCCCCACGCGCGGCGGCGACCTGGTGTTTGGCCAGGAAGCGAATGTCAATTCGCTGGATCAAATGACCTCCAGCACCATTTCAACGCGCAATATCGCGATGAATATCTATGAGACGCTGATCACGCGCGATGACAATAACCGGCCCATCCCGGAATTGGCCGAATCCATGCAGGAAGCTGCGGATGGCTTGAGCTATACTTTCAAGCTCCGCCAAGGCATCACCTTCCATAATGGCAAGGCGCTGACTTCCGCGGATATCGCGGCTTCCTTTGATCGCTACAACCGGATTGGTCTGCAGCGCAGCACGCTGGATAATGTCGCGGGCTGGGAAACGCCGGATGCGCAAACCTTCATCATCCGCATGAAGCAGGTGCAGCCCACCTTTGTTGAGGCGCTGTCTTCCTTCTCCGTCCCCATCGTTATCATCCCTTCAGAACATAAGGATGATGAACGCCAGCAGCTGCGCCCTGTGGGCACCGGCCCTTTCCGCCTGATGGAATTCGTGCCCGGCAGCCATGCCAAGCTTGGGCGCTTTGATGGCTATAAGCCCAATACCGCCCACGAACAGCGCACAGGCTTTGGCGGCTATCGTGTTGCCTGCCTGGATACCGTGACCTTCCGCATCGTGACCGAAGCCAGCGCCCGCGTGGCGGGCTTGGAAACCGGCGCGCTGCACCTGGTGGAAGATGTGCCCACACGTTCGCTGGAAGGCTTACGCCGCAATAACGCCATCACCATCCTGCCCTTGCAGAATTGGTGGATTCAGATCGCGCTGCCAAATACAGCGCTGGCACCCACCGATAATCTTGCCTTCCGTCGCGCTGTCCAGGCTGCCATGAATATGGAAGACATCATGGATGCGGCGACTGACAATAATTATCGCCTGAATGTCGGTTTCCAATATCCGAACCAGCCCAGTTATACGGATGCTGGCAAGGAAACCTACAACATCAACAATCAGCAGCGCGCCCGCGCCCTACTGCGCGAATCCGGCTATCGCAACGAACCCATCGTCATTCTGACCAATCGCGACTATCCGCCCATGTATAATTCGGCGCTGGTCATGGAACAGCAGCTGAAGGCGATTGGCATCAATGCGTCGCTTCGCGTGGTGGATTGGCCGACATCGGTGCAAATGTCGCAAAGGGTCAATTCGACCGAATGGCATTTCTTCCATTCCGGCTGGGGCACGCAGCCCGCACTTGGCGCCTTGGCCACCATGCAATTCCTGGTTTCCCCCAATGCGGCCTATCGCCCGCGGGATGACAAGGATGATCCGGAAGTGATGGCCGCCTGGAATGACATGAACAATCTGCGCGACCCGGCGGCGCGGCAGGAAGCCTTTGCCCGCATGCAGCGCCTGGTGCTGGAACGCGCTTATGCCTATCCCTTCGGGTCACTCACCAAGGTTCAGGCCTCGCGCGCCAATGTGAAGGGCTTCGCGCCCTTCCGCATTCCGCGCTTTTCCAATGTGTGGATTGAGCGTTGAGGTTTACGACTAGGGAGCGCGATCTGCCTTGATTCTGGTCGCGCTCCGCCGGCTGCTCAGCGCCATTCCGGTATTGTTCATTGTCAGCCTCATCAGCTTCGGGCTGATGCGGCTGATCCCTGGTGACCCGGCGGCAGCGATTGCCGGCACATCGGCAACCCCAGCGCAGATCGAACAATTGCGCCGTGATCTTGGCCTGGATGAGCCGGTGATCCTGCAATTGCTGCATTACTACCAAGGGCTGCTGCAAGGCGATTTCGGCAAGTCCCTGCTGCTTGGCAAAGGCGTGCTGGCCGCCACTATGGAACGCTTGCCGGTGACCATCGGGCTTTCACTCTACGCATTGGTGCTCACGCTGCTGATTGGTGTGACGAGTGGCATTATCGCGGCGCTGCGGCAGAATACCTGGGTGGATCAGGTGGCGATGATGATCGCCATGCTCGGCATTTCCATCCCGAATTTCTTTCTGGGCCTATTGATGATCATTTTCTTCGCCGTGCAACTCGGCTGGTTGCCGAGTGGCGGCTATGTGCCTTTCTCGCAAGACCCGATCGGCTGGCTTCGCAGCACCACCATGCCGGCGATATCGCTCGCCTTGCTGCAAGCGGGTTTGCTCGCGCGCATCACGCGGTCTGGCATGCTGGAAGTGCTGCGGCAGGATTATGTGCGCACCGCCCGTGCCAAGGGTCTGCCGGAACGGCAAGTGATCCTGAAGCATGCTTTGGCCAATGCGCTGATCCCGATTGTGACCGTGGTGGGCATCATCATCTCACTATTGCTGTCAGGCGCAGTGGTGACGGAGGCGCTGTTTTCGCTCCCCGGTATGGGGCAATTGCTGACGCAAGCCGTGCTGTCGCGCGATTACCCCATGGTGCAAGGCGGGCTTTTGCTGGTGACGACATTCCTTGTGCTGGTGAATATCCTGGTGGATGTCCTTTATGCCCTGATTGATCCCAGGGTGCGCTATGAGTGAGGCCGCCGCCATAGATGCCGAAGGCATTGCACAGAAGCGCGAACACCCGGCGCGTGCCACCATCAAGCGCCTGTTGCGCCATCGGCTATTCATGACCGGTCTCGTGCTTTTCCTGATCATTGCCACTACCGCCATCCTGGCGCCTTGGATTACCGATGTTGACCCAAACCGGCTTTCCATGCGCAACAAGTTCAAGCCACCTGGTGAGGGCTGGGTTTTCGGCACGGATAGTTTCGGGCGCAGCCTGTGGTCACGCGTGGTGTGGGGCGCGCAGCTCTCCATGCTGATTGGTGCTTCCGTGGTGGCGCTGAATGCGGTGTTTGGTATTTTGATCGGCGCCGCTGCCGGTTACTTCCGCCGCATTGATAACCTGCTGATGCGAATCAATGACGCGCTGATGGCCTTCCCGGCCATTCTGCTGGCCATCGCGGTTACCTCTGTGCTTGGGCCTTCCACCTTCAATGTCATTCTGGCGCTTGGCATTGTCTATATTCCGCGCACGGCACGCATTGTGCGCTCTTCGGTGATTGTCCTGCGAGAAATGGAATTCGTCCAAGCCGCCGTCGCCGCTGGTGCGGGCCATTGGCGTATCCTCACACGCCACATCCTGCCCAATGCCATGGCGCCGGTGATTGTGCAGCTTTCCTTCCTGTTCGCATTCGCGGTGCTGTCTGAAGCGACCCTTTCCTTCCTTGGCGTGGGCGCCGTGCCGCCCACCCCGACCTGGGGGAATATCATGGCCGAAGGGCGTGATTTCATGCGTGAAGCGCCCTGGATCATCACCATCCCAGGCATTGCGCTGATGATCACGGTGATGGGCCTGAATTTTCTGGGCGATGGCTTGCGCGATGTCCTCGACCCCCGGCTCAGGATTCAACAGTGACGTTGCTAGATGTGCAGGGGCTGACCACGGCCTTCATGACCGGGCGCGGAGAAATCACCGCGATTGAGGAGGTGTCCTTCTCACTCAAGGAGGGTGAAATCCTCGGCATTGTCGGTGAAAGCGGCAGCGGCAAAAGTGTAACAGCGCTCACTATCATGGGCCTGCTGCCGACACCGCCGGCGCGCATCGCCGTCGGTAAGGTATTGTTCCAGGGGCAGGAGCTGACAAAGCTATCGTCGCGGGAGATGCAGCGTATTCGCGGCCCTGGGATTGCGATGATTTTCCAGGAACCCATGACATCGCTGAACCCCGTGTTTTCCATTGGTGATCAGATCATGGAAACCATCCGCGCGCATGAGAACCTACCGGCTGCCGCACTCCGCAAACGCGCGATTGATATGCTGGACAAGGTCGGCATTCCATCAGCATCGCGGCGCTTGGATGATTATCCGCACCAGATGTCAGGCGGTCAGCGCCAGCGCGTGATGATTGCGATTGCGCTTGCCTGCAACCCGAAGCTGCTGATTGCTGACGAGCCAACCACGGCACTTGATGTGACCATTCAGGCGCAAATCCTCGATCTACTGATGGATTTGCGCGATGAATTCCGCATGGCGATCATGATCATCACGCATAACATGGGCGTGATCGCGGAAACCGCAGACCGCGTGCTGGTGATGTATGCGGGGCGCGTGATTGAGGAAGCGCCGGTGGCGCGGGTTTTTGACCATCCCATACATCCCTATACGCGCGGCTTGCTGGAATGTGTGCCTTCCATCACCGAAGACCGGGCGCGGCTTATCGCCATTCCCGGCACCCTGCCCGATCCCGCGCGCCGCCCACCTGGCTGCCGCTATAGTGTGCGCTGCCGCTATGCGCAGCCAAGTTGCAGTGATGCCCTGCCGCCTCTCATTCTTGAGGAAGCGGATCATTGGGCGGCCTGCCTCCGTGCCAAGGAATTGGCCGCGCCATGACCGAGCCCCTCATCAGCGCGCAGAACCTGGCCAAGCATTTCGATATTGGCGGAGGCGGCCTGCTTCTCCGTGGCAAAACAAGCAAGCTGCGCGCGGTGGATGATGTCGCGATCAGCATCATGGCAGGCGAAACCTTGGGGCTTGTCGGGGAATCCGGTTGCGGCAAATCCACCCTTGGGCGGCTGCTGATCCGCCTGCTTGATCCAACCGCAGGCAATATCCGCTTTCAGGGACAGGAAATCACGGGGCTTGGCCGCGCCGCGATGCGTGAATTTCGCCGGTCCATGCAGATCATTTTCCAGGATCCTTACGGCGCGCTCAATCCGCGCATGGCTGTTGAGGATATCATCGCTGAACCGCTGGTGATCCATGGCGCCAAATCCGGCGCCGAGACGCGCCAGAAGGTCACTGAAATGCTGGACCGCGTTGGCCTGCCAAGCCGCGCGCTGGATCGCTTTCCGCATGAATTTTCCGGCGGCCAGCGCCAGCGCATCGGCATCGCCCGCGCGCTGATCCTGCACCCGCGCTTTGTTGTGTGTGATGAGGCTGTCTCAGCGCTCGATGTCTCCGTCCAGGCGCAGATCGTCAATCTGTTGCAGGATTTGCAGCGGGATATGGGGCTGACCTATCTGTTCATCGCGCATGATCTTTCCGTGGTGCGGCATATCTCTGACCGTGTGGCGGTGATGTATCTTGGTAAGATTGTGGAGGTTGC
>CAMCZJ010000110.1 GCA_945886995.1 Asaia bogorensis | reverse complement strand
GCACGCCGGCCAGCACCTTGGCGGTATGGGCCACCATGGCGGGTTCGCAGCGCTTGCCGCGGAAGGGCACGGGCGCCAGGTACGGCGCATCGGTTTCCACCAGCAGCCGATCAGCGGGGATATCGCGCGCAATCTCCCGCAATTCCTCGCTTTTCGGGAAGGTCAGAATGCCGGAGAAGGAAACATAGCCACCCATCTCCACGGCCCGTTCCGCCAAACCCCGGCCACTGCTGAAGCAATGCAGCAGGAACGGGAAGGCCCCGCCCCTTTCGCGTTCCTCGGACAGAATATCGGCAATATCCTCATCCGCCTGGCGGGCATGGATCGCGAGCGGCAGGCCCGTGATCTGCGCGGCGCGGATATGGTTGCGGAAATTCTCTGCCTGGGAGTCGCGCGGCGCCTTGTCATAGAAGTAATCAAGCCCGCTTTCGCCAAGCCCGATGATACGCGGATGATCGGCCAGCGCCGCCAGCGCCTCCGGCCCCGGTAGCGGGCCTTCCCCGGCATTATGCGGGTGAATGCCAACCGTGCCCCAGACGCAATCAAAGCGTTCGGTCAGCGCCTTGACCTGTTCGGCCTGGGCGAAGCGCGTGCCGATGGTGACCATGCGGCCAATGCCGGCCTCCTGGGCGCGGGCAATGACATCGGCGATTTCCGCCTCGACATAGTAATCGAGGTGGCAATGGCTATCCACGAGCATCAGGCGGCCTCGATCTCGATCTTGCGAAAGAGCGGGCTTGGGGCTGGCAGGGCCGTACCGGCGGGCAAGGGTGTCGCCAACGCGGCCAAATCCCGCGCATCTTCGGGCACGGCGAGCTGATCGAGCAAAGCCGCCATGGTCCCAGGCATGAAGGGTTGCAACGCTGTCGCCGCACCGCGCAGAACGGAATGCAGATGCCGCAACACGGCTTCCATGCGGGTCACGTCGGTCTTCTTCAAAGCCCAAGGGGCTTGCGCGGTGATATAGCCATTGGCCGCGCGAACAACCCGAAACACCTCTTCCAACGCCAGATGGAAGGCTTGGTCTTCGACATGCTTGCCAACCAAGCCTGGCATGGCGGCAAGCGCATCCAGTAGCGCCACATCATCGCCAATGGCGGGCGCCGGCGCGGGCAGCTTGCCATCACAATTGCGCTGAATGAGGGAAAGCGTGCGATTAGCCAGATTGCCCAGCGCATCGGCCAATTCGCCGTTCAGCCGATTGGCAAGCGCTTTCCGCGAAAAATCACCATCCGCACCAAAGGGCACTTCGCGCAACAGAAAATAGCGCAGCGGATCAAGCCCGTAATCGGCGACCAAGGCCACCGGATCAATGGCATTGCCGAGCGATTTGGACATTTTCTGCCCCTCAATCGTCCACCAGCCATGGGCAAAAACGCGCTTCGCGGGCGCGATCCCGGCTGCCATCAAGAAGGCCGGCCAATAGATGGCGTGAAAGCGCACAATATCCTTGCCGACGAAATGCGCGCTCGCCGGCCAGAACTTCCAGCGCTCGGCGTTCGTGTCCGGGTAACCGGCGGCGGTGATGTAATTGGTCAGCGCATCCAGCCAGACATACATCACATGCGCGGGATCACCCGGCACTTTCACTCCCCAGGTGAAGCTGGTCCGCGAAATGGAAAGATCGAGCTTTTCCGGCCTATCCGCAAAATCCTTGAGCCCCTGCTGCACAAAGGCGCGCACTTCATTGCGCCGCGCTTCGGGCTGCACATCAATCCTCTCCGCATGGCCTTCGGGCAGTTCATAGCGGCGCAGCAATTCCGGCAGCCATTTGGACAGGCGGAAGAAGTAAGATGGTTCACGCACCCATTCCACCGGCGCGCCTGATGGGGCGTATTTCACGCCATCGCGTTCAGTGAGTTCATCAGGGCCATAAAAGGCCTCATCACGCACCGCATACCAGCCTTCATAATGGCCAAGGTAGATTTCATCGCGCCGGGCCAATTCTTCCCAAAGCGCGGAACAGGCCGTCTTGTGGCGCGCTTCCGTGGTGCGGATGAAATCATCATTCGAAAGGCCGAGCGTCGCGGTCAGGTCGCGGAAATGCTGGCTCACTTGATCCGTGAAGGTTTGCGGTTCCATCCCCGCATCGCGCGCGGCTTTTTCAACCTTCTGGCCATGCTCATCCGTGCCGGTCAGGAAGAACACCTCATGACCTTGCAGCCGCCACCAGCGCGCCAGCACATCCGCCGCGACCGAGGTATAGGCATGGCCGACATGCGGCTTGTCATTGACGTAATAAATAGGCGTGGTGACGTAGCGCTTCTGGGTCATGTCTCTTGCCTTGCTGGCGCGCGTTCAGGCTGAAAGCCAGGAAAGCCCTGTCAGCACTGCCTGTTTGCGGTCCATATTCAGTCTTTCTGTCTCATCCACGAGGCGCCCGAGCCTATCCCATAGCGCGGGCCAAGCGGCAAGCGGATGGGCGCTGACCCAGGCGGGCGCGGCTTCCCCACGCGCGGCTTGGCGCAGCCCGGCGGCAATCCGCCCGCGCAGTAGCCCCATGAAGGTCACGAAAGCGCTGCCACCGCGATCCGCGGCGCAGCGATCCGCCAGCGCATGCAGCCGCGCTGGGTCAGGGCGCTTCAGGTTGGCGAGGCATTCTTCCACCAAAGCCTGCAATTCCAAGCCATCGCCTTCGGCCAACTGCATGGCGCGGCCGGGCGAGCCCTCCGCCATCTCCGCCAGCCGCGCGCGATCCGCCGCAGGCAAATCCGGCAAAAGCTGCTTGAGCAAAGACGTCATTTCCGCATCGGCCAGTGGGAAAAGATCGAGCCTTCGGCAACGGCTGCGAATGGTCGGCAAAAGCCGCGTGGGGGCTGAGGAAACCAGCAACAAAATCGCCCGCGCCGGGGGTTCTTCCAGCACTTTCAAAATGGCGTTTTGTGCCTGGAGGTTCATCGTCTCCACACCATCAACCACCACCACGCGCCAACCGCCCTCGGCGGCGGTCTTATTCATGAAGCCTGGGATCAGCCGCGCCGCATCCACATTGATATCGTTGCGCTTGCGATCACCGCGCAGCGTATCGGCATCAATGGTCAGCAAATCCGCATGGCTTTCGGCAGCGACACGGCGAAACACCGGATGCGATGGTTCAAGATAAAGCCTTGGCTTTCCATTGGGGAATTCGGGCATGCCCGCCAGCAGCCAGCGCGCAAAGCGCCACGCAAGGGTCACCTTTCCAATCCCGGCGGGGCCAGCAATCAGCCAGGCGTGATGCAAACGCCCCGAAAGCGCCGCTTCCGCCAGGGTCGCGGCTGCGCTTTCATGCCCGAACAGCTCCGGATTGGCGCGCGGTTCCGGCAGGCTCACAGCTTGGCGCCCAGCCTTTGGCGCAGGGTCTCAACAATCGCGGCGTAAACGCTGTCAGCATCCCGCGCCGCATCCAGCACCACGCAGCGCGCGGGCTCTCGCTGCGCGATATCGTGAAAACCCGCGCGAATACGAGCATGGAAATCAGCACCGAGCCTTTCATAGCGATCCGCCGCACTCCGCCCCGCCGCGCGCGCCAAGCCCGCTTCCACCGGCAGATCGAGAATCAGCGTGAGGTCGGGCTGCAAGCCTTCCAGCGTCAGTTCACAGAGCCGCGCCCAGGTTTCGTGAGCGAGCCCCTGCCCCGCGCCCTGATAGGCCAACGTCGAATCCGCAAAACGATCGCAAATCACCCAGGCGCCGGCTTCGAGCATGGGGCGGATGGAGCGCACCACATGTTCACGCCGCGCGGCAAAATGCAGCATCGCTTCGGTCAGATTGTCCCAGGAACCGGGTGAGAGCAGCAAATCACGAATACGCTCCGCCCCCGGCGCGCCACCTGGCTCACGCGTGCGCAACACAGGCACACCTGCCGCCGCAAGCGTTGCCGCAAGCCGCCGCGCTTGGGTGGATTTCCCTGCCCCTTCGCCACCTTCAAGCGTAATGAAAAAGCCGCGCGCCATCAGGGTCTCAAGCGCCGGAGACCCAGCGCCCGATCACCGCCGGAATGCGTGGGAAAAGGCCAAGCTTTTCGACATCCGCCCCAGCCACCAAGGGCACGGAAAGGGTTGGCACCCCCTGACCTGCCACCTGCAATTCGCCAATGGTCTGCCCACGCATGACCGGCGCTGCAAGCGGTGCCTGGTAGCGCACCCGCACATCAAGCCTTTCGCGCCAGCGCCGCGGCAGGGTCAGCACAATATCGCGCCCCCCCACCATGGGCACGGTGCGGCGTTCCCCAAGATAGACCGGTACTTCTTCCACCGTATCTTGCGCCCGGAACAATGTTACGGCTTCAAATTCGCGGAAGGTCCATTCCATGAGGCGTTCGCTTTCCTCCGCCCGCGCGCGCATGCTGGGCAGGCCATTCACTACCAGGATCACGCGACGTCCATCGCGAATGGCGCTACCGGTCAGGCCAAAGCCGGCTTCTTCCGTATGGCCTGTCTTCAACCCATCCGCGCCAGGCACACGCGCCAGCAGCGGGTTGCGGTTGTCCTGGCTGATATTGCTGAAGCGAAAGCTGCGTTCATTGTAGAAGCGATAATAATCCGGGAAATCCGTGATGAGCCGCCGCGCCAGGATGGAAAGATCACGCGCAGTCATGCGGTGTTCAGGATCGGGCCAGCCGGTGCTGTTGCGGAAATTGCTGTTGGTCAGCCCAATGCGCCGTCCGGTTTCGTTCAAGAGTTCCGCGAATTGCTGTTCGCTGCCGGAAATCGCCTCTGCCAGCACAATACAGGCGTCATTTCCGGATTGTACAATAACCCCACGAATAAGGTCTTCAACCCGCACCTGCTGGCCGATATCAACGAACATCTTGGAACCGCCCATGCGCCAGGCGCGTTCACTGACAGGCAACATCTGATCCATTTGCAGCCTGCCCTGCTTCAACCGTTCAAACACCACATACATGGTCATGAGCTTGGACATGCTGGATGGTGGCATGCGCTCATCGGCGTTCTTTTCCAGCAAGGTCGTGCCGGTTTCGAAATCCACCACCAGCGCCTGACGGGCCAGAACCTCCACATTGCCGACAGCCGTAGTCACCGGCGCGCCCCCATCCTGGCGCGGTGCGGCGGGGCGGCGCGGCGGGGCCGGCGCTGGCGCCGGGCGCTGCTGCGCGAAGGCCTCAGCCGCCGCAAAGCTCAACGGCAAGGCCCCGATGAAGCCCCCGATCAATTCACGACGTGATGCCATGTCCAACTCCTTCGCCACCGCCCGCCCGGGCGTTATCCGATGGCGACAGCGTTATTCCACAACAAGCCTAGCCCCGGATAGGCCAGCGGCCAGAGTCCGCTCAAGCGCAAAATCCGCCGATGAAACCTCGGCGAAGGGGCCAAGGGTGACGCGAAACGCAGCGCTGCGCCCCGCCCCCTGCTGCATAATGCGCGCACCCGGCAGGCGGGCCGCCACGGCTACCGCCGTATCGCGGCGGGAGAATTGCCCGGCATCCACGAATAAGCGGCCAGGACGCGGGGTGCCTTGCGTGACGGCTTCCGGCAGGGGGGCATTGGCGGCACGGGTGGGCGTGGGCGGTTCAGAGGCTGCAGCGGCACGTGGCAAAGCTTGGATTTCGCGGCGCGGCGCTTCCCGGGTTCCCGGCAGGGGCGCCAATTCCTCACGCGCCACCGCGGCACGCGGGGCGGCGGCGATGGCGATGGGCGGTGGGGCATGGCCGGGCAGGCCTTCCACTGCGGCGCGGCTTCTTTCAGCGTCCACCGTGAATGAGACTTGTGTGGCGCGCCCCGGCGTCATGCCAAGCAAAGCGCCGGCGCGCGGCGAAACGCCAAGGATGCGCCCAAGCTTCTCCGGGCCGCGATCATTGACGCGCAGCAGCAAGGAGCGGCCATTTTCAAGATTGGTGACGCGAATGATGGCGGGTAACTGCAGGCTGCGATGCGCGGCATGCAGGCCCTGGGCAGTAAGCACTTCGCCATTCGCCGTCTGGCCGCCAAAAACTGGCACGGGCAGCACTTCCGCCAACCCAGTTTCAGAAAGCGCATAATCTTCCTTGGGATAAGACCAGACACCGCCCAGACGATAAGGGTCGCCCACCACATAACGCGGTTCGGGCTGCGCGCAGCCCGCCATCACCAGCAGCGCAGCGGCCAGTATGGTCCAGCGCGTCACGCCACGCGGTCGGACAAAAGCCCGACAGACAAGCCATAATTCACCGGGGTATTATAGCGGCGGATGACGCGCAGATTGTGATGCCCCAGAAAGATCTGCCCACCATTACCACGCGCGGGCAATACGATCTGCGTTTCGATATCGGATTGCGGTAGCGGCGAACCATCGGGCTTACGGAAGCCCATGCGCGCGAAATCACGCAAGGGGCGCCTGCTTTCCGTATCAGCGGTACTGGCGCTAAAACTCGCCGGCGGGCGCACTTCCCGCCCCCAAGCCTCACCTTGGCGCCAGCCATTGCGCTGGAAGTAATGCGCGATGGAGCCAAGCGCATCGGCCCGGCTATCCCAGATATCGCGCTTGCCATCGCCATCAAAATCCACTGCCAGGCGTTCAAAATTACTCGGCATGAATTGCGGCTGGCCCATGGCGCCGGCCCAGGAACCCTTCATGCGATCAGCGCTGGTGTGGCGGTCATTCAAGATGCGCAAGGCCGAGATCAATTCATTGCGGAAATAGGCCGCGCGACGTCCTTCCCAGGCGAGCGTCGCCAAGGCCTCCACCACACCAAAGCCGCCAGTATTGCCGCCGTAATTCGTCTCCACGCCCCAAATCGCGACAATCACGGAAGGGGCCACACGGTAACGCGCTTCAATACGGCGCAGCAGATCGGCGTTTTCCGCCATCAGGCGCCGGCCATTCTGAATGCGCGTTGGCGTCAGCATGATGCGGTCGCGGTAATCTTCCCAAGGCAGCCCGGCCTCCGCCTGGCGCCGGTCCAATTCAATCACGCGTTGATTAGCGCGAATGCCGGATAGCGACTGGCTCAGCGTGGCTTCAGAAATCCCCGCCCGGCGCGCATCCGCGCGCACCCCTTCCAGAAAGGCTTCAAAGGATTGGCCGGACACGGGCACATAGGCCGGGGCACCAGTGGCTGCCTGGATTTGATGGGCGGAATTCGCCTCTGGACTGCAAGCGGCCACCAGGGTGGCGACTCCGCCAAGCAAGAGCCTTCTTTCGATCATGACGACATCAGGTGCCATGGCGCGCGGGGCATGGCAAACTCTTTTGAGGGCCGTATTGGCCCGGGCAGAACTGGTGCTAGACTGGCCTTTCACGTGAGGAGGAATGCCGTGGTCGCCGTAACCCGCGAACTTGCCGCTTTTGTTGCCGGCCTTCGTTACGAAAGCCTGCCCGCCAATGTTCAGGAACGCACGCGCTTCCTGATCCTTGATCTGGTCGGCAATATGCTGCGTGGCCGGCATGAGGCGGAGAGCACCCCGCCGCTTCTGGCCGCTGCCCGCGCACTTGGCCTGACCGGCGGTTCTGCCGCCGTATTCGGCGATGCGCAACGCTATACGCCCGCGGGTGCCGCGCTGATCAATGGCGCCATGGCCCATTCGCTTGATTTTGATGACACCCATGCTGCGGGCACGTTGCATCCCGGCGCGCCTGTGATCCCTGCCGCGCTTGCCGCCGCTGAGATGACCGGCGCCGATGGCAAGACCGTGCTGGCCGCCATTGTGGCGGGGTATGAAACCACTTGCCGCCTGGCGCTGGCTTTGCCCGGGGGCGATCATTACGACCGCGGCTATCACCCGACTGCCACCTGCGGCGCCTTTGGCGCGGCGGCGGCGGCGGCGCGGGTCTTCGGCCTTTCCGCCGCCCAGATTGAAGACGCTTTCGGCATTGCGCTTTCCCAAGCCGCCGGCAGCCTGCAATTCCTGGCCAATGGCGCCTGGACCAAGCGCTTCCAAGTGGGCTGGAGCGCGCTGAACGGCCTTTCCGCCGCAACCATAGCGCGGGAAGGCTTCCGCGGCGCGGGTGAGGCCATTGAAGGCAAGGCCGGCTTCCTGCGCGCCTATGCCCCGAACCCCAAGCCAGAACGTGTGCTGCAGGATCTGGGCAAGGCGTGGGAGCTGATGCAGACGGCGGTGAAGCCTTATCCTTCCTGCCGCTATGGCCATGCGAGTGTGGATGCCGCGCTGGCGCTGCGCGCAGAACTCGGCCTAAAGGCAGAAGAAATCGAAGCCGTGATCATGGGCTTGCCAAATAAGGGCATGCTGCTGGTCGGTGCGCCTCTGGCCTATAAGCAAAACCCGCAAAACATCGTGGATGGGCAGTTCAGCGGACCCTTCGTGGTGGCTTGCGCTTTGGCGCGCGGGCATTTCGGCTGGGATTCCTATGCTTGGTTGCAGGATAAGGATATCCGCGCGCTCATGCCGAAAATATTGCCGGAAGAAGATGCGGATGTGCAGGCGGAATTCCCGACCTTCATGTCGGGCAAGCTGACCATCAAGGCGCGCGGTCAAAGCTTTGTGCGCCACATCAAAATCCCGAAGGGCGAGCCCGATAATTTCCTGACGGAAGCTGAACTCCGCGCCAAATTCCATGGTCTGGCCGATGCGGTGCTGGGTGCCGAGCGCGCCAAGCAATTGGCCGATGCGGTGGTTGGGCTTGACCAGGCGGGCGACGTGAATGCGCTGATGCGCCTTGGTGCCCCCCTTGTCGCGCAGCGCATGGCGGGCGAATAAGCCGCACGCATCACTTGCCCTCGCGCCGTGCTTTTGGTGCGAAGCTTATGGATGGGTGGCCGAGCGGTTTAAGGCACCGGTCTTGAAAACCGGCGTAGGTGCAAGCCTACCGTGGGTTCGAATCCCACCCCATCCGATTCCCCAAAAAAAGACGCGCAGATGCTTGCCCCTACCGGCACAGCAAGCAGCGGGTGTTTCCGTTCCAAAAAAATTGTGAACTTGATACGGGCATTGCCGAGAGAAGGCTTGGTGAGCTCGGAGGGATTCGAACCCTCGACCTACAGATTAAAAGTCCGTTGCTCTACCAGCTGAGCTACGAGCTCCCGTTCAACAACTACCCCGACAAGGCATAAGATCAAAAGTCACACGCTCTGGCAGCTGCGCTACAGCCAACCCAGAGAGGCCGGCGCCTTAGCACGGCGCCGCGCATTTACCAACAGAAGGCTCAGGCGTTATCCGCTGCTACCTTCATGCTGCGAATACGATCTGGGCCCTGCACCATGCCGGAACCGCCAGACCCGCGCTTGATCTTGTCCACGGCTTCCATGCCACCCGTCACCTCACCCCAAATGGTGTATTGCCCATCCAGGCTTGGGATTGGTGCGAACATGATGAAGAATTGACTATTGGCGCTGTCAGGGTTGCTGGTGCGCGCCATGCCGCAGACACCGCGCAGGAAGCGCGCCGTGCTGGGTTCGCTGAATTCCGCAGGCAGATCGGGCAATTCAGAGCCACCCGTACCAGTGCCGGTAGGATCGCCACCTTGGGCCATGAAGCCTTCAATCACGCGATGGAAGGGCACATTGTCATAAAAGCCCTGCCGCGCGAGGGCTTTTATGCGTTCCACATGCAAGGGCGCCAAATCGGGGCGCAGCTTGATGGTCACGGTCCCGTGCTCGACTTCCATGAGCAGGGTGTTTTCGGTATCCCCGGCAGGGGCTTCGGTTTCAGACATCGTCTTTGGTCTTTCGATTCGGGTCTCAACGAATATCAGCGGCCACGCGCATGCTACGCAAGCGATCAGGGCCGCGCACAACGCCGCTGGGCGGATCGCCGCGCTTGATTTTGTCCACCGCTTCCATGCCGGCGGTCACACGGCCCCAGATGGTATACTGCCCATCGAGCGCAGGTGCTGGCGCAAACATGATAAAGAATTGGCTATTGGCGCTATTGGGGTCAGAAGACCGCGCCATGCCGCAAACACCGCGCAGAAAGCGCGCGCGCGATGGCGGGCTGAATTCAGCGGGCAGGTCCGGCAGATCCGAACCACGCATCCCTGTGCCGGTAGGATCACCACCCTGCGCCATGAAGCCTTCAAGCACGCGATGAAAGGGCGTATTGTCATAGAAGTTGCGCCGCGCGAGGGTCTTGATCCGCTCCACATGGCGGGGCGCCAGATCAGGCAGCAATTGGATGGTGACGCGCCCATCCTTCAATTCCAGAATCAGCGTGTTTTCCGGATCATTCGCTTGCGCCAAGGCGGGTGAGGCCAAGGCACCCAAACCGGCGGCAAGCACATAACGGCGATGCATCACATTTCCCTTTCCTCAGGCGCCAGCTTTGATGCGCGCC
>CAMCZJ010000109.1 GCA_945886995.1 Asaia bogorensis | reverse complement strand
CTTCTGCCGATGATTTGGGATGACCTGCTGCTGCCTGTTCTGGAAGCTCCCGCTTGGGTGGTGCCGGCGATCTTGGGTGGTGCCATGACCTTATTCGGTTGGATGCGCGCGCGTGGCTGATGCGCCGCTGCATCACAAGATTTTGCTGGTGGAGGACTCACCCTCATTAGCCACCGTCTATCAGGAATATCTGCGCGCTGGACCTTACGATATTCGCCACGCGCATTGCATTGCGGATGCGCTGAAATTCGCTGATCAGGCCATGCCCGATGGCGTATTGCTCGATCTGCGCCTGCCCGATGGCGATGGGCTTTCGGTGCTGCGTGAATTGCGCGGGCGCGATCCTGATCTGCCTGTGGTGGTGATGACCGCGCATGGTTCGGTTACGCTGGCGGTGGAGGCGATGCAGGCCGGGGCATCTGACTTCCTGGTGAAACCCTTCGCGCCGGAACGGCTGACGGTGACGGTTGCGAATGTGATGGAACGCGCGGCCTTGCGCCGGCAGGTGGCGGTACTGGCAGCGGGCGCGCCACGCCAGGGTTTTGCCGGCTTCATTGGCGCCGCACCGGCCATGCAGGCGGTTTATCGCATTCTGGAAAATGCTGCCGCGTCTCGTGCGACGGTATTTGTCACGGGTGAAAGCGGCACCGGCAAGGAATTGGCGGCGGAGGCGGTGCACAGCATCTCACCGCGCAAGGCCGGGCCGTTCATTGCCATCAATTGCGCAGCGATCCCGAAGGATTTGATTGAAAGCGAAGTCTTCGGCCCTGTGCGCGGCGCCTTTACCGGTGCGCTGGCGGACCGCATTGGTGCGGCGCGGGCGGCAGATGGCGGCACGCTGTTTTTGGATGAGATTTGCGAAATGGATTTGGCGCTGCAGGGTAAGCTGCTGCGCTTCATCCAGACTGGCACCTTCCAGCCGGTGGGCAGTGGCAAGCTGATGCAAACCGATGTGCGCTTTGTCTGCGCCACCAATCGTGACCCGCTGGAAGAAGTGCGCGCCGGGCGCTTCCGTGAGGATTTGTATTACCGCCTGCACGTCATCCCCGTACTCCTGCCGCCGCTGCGTGATCGCGGCGATGATGTGCTGGCGCTGGCTGAGGCGTTTTTGGTGAAAAGCGCCGCTGAGGAAGGCAAGCGCTTCCAGCGTTTTGATGCCGAAGCGCGCGCAACCCTGCTGCGCCATACCTGGCCTGGCAATGTACGCGAATTGGAAAACGCTATTCGCACTGCGGTGGTTTTGCATGATGGGGAAGTGGTGACAGCTGCCATGTTGCCCGCGACCGTGCGGGAGGGAGGTGCCAAGCCTGCCCCCGCGCCACTGCCGCCGCCGGCGCCGGAACCTGAAAGCGTCAAACCCGTGCCGCCCCCTGCCCCGACAATCACGCCGCGCGCCACTGAATCCACCAAACGCATCCGCCCCCTGGCTGAGACGGAACGCGAGGCGATTGAAGAAGCCGTGCGGCTATGCGGCGGCAACATCCCAAAGGCAGCGGCGTTTTTGGGCATCAGCCCATCCACGCTGTATCGCAAGCAGGAAAGCTGGCGGCGGCGGTGAAGGTTTAACCTAATCCCAGCGCAATCCGCGCTGCGGCAATCGCCTCATGCGCGGCTTCGGTCAGGTCATAGCCTTCCAGTTCATGCGGCAGCGCCCAGGCGACCTCCCTCACATCATCGCCGGCGCAGGCTTCGCCTTCCAGCCAATGGGCGGCGAAATCAATGATGGTGTAATGGTAGCGCGCACGGCCATCTTCATCCTGATTGATGGCATCGAAAACATAGGCAAGCGCCAACTGGCCCACTTCAATACTGGCCTCTTCGCGCAATTCGCGCCGCGCGGCTTCTTCGGCCCTTTCCCCCACATGCTGCGCGCCACCGGGCAGCGACCATTGGCCGATGCGGGGTGGCTTGCCGCGGCGGACCAGCAGCACCGCTTCTTCGCGAAAGACGATGCAGCCAATGCCGACCCAGGGGCGGTCAGGATATTCGCGCGGCGCGTTGCTCACCGTGGTACAATCGGCGGTTCAGTCGCGGGGGCGGGCGCTTCTTCCTGGCGGCGCAAATCCAGAAGTCGGGGGATCATGGCTTTTTCTTTCCATTGCCCGATTTGATAGACCCAGCCGCGCCAGCGCGCATTCAAGCGCGCGGCTTCGTCATCACCCTCAGCGGTTAGCGTTACCCAGATTTCTTCGGCCTGCTTGCGCGGGCGAGCGATGATCGCCAGCCGATCGGTCAATTCAAAGCGCGTCTCACCCAGCGCTTCGCCCGGTGCATCGGCCTCGCGCCGCACATCCAGGAAAGTCAGGAATTCGAAGCTGCGCGAAACCTCATCCAGGCTGATATCATCAGCGGGCGGCGCATCGGCGGGCGTTGTGATGGCAAGCTTGCCATCGGGCTGACCGGTATGGGTCAGCTCCAGCGCATCTTCGCCCGTGCGCGCAATCACCACGCGCTGGACGCGTTCTCGCGGTAGGTTCGCGATGTCTCGGTCAAGCCAAAGCTGCGGATCGGCATCCACCGGAATGCGCCCCTCCGCGAGCCATGCCTGGTTTTCATTGGGCCGCCGCACATAAGCACTTTCCGGCACATTGCCTTGGGTGCGCACGCGCCGCCGGCCAATCACCAATTCCACCAGCGCCGCGCCTTGCGCATCCAGAACGCGCAGCAGCGTGGAAGTGGCACCTGCGCGCAACGGGTCTTCCAACCCTAACCGATCAAACATTTCAGGATTGCCCGTGCGTGGTTCCATCAGCCGCAATTCCGTGAGCCCCGTCAGTAATTCGCGCAGCTTCTCCTGCCGGATCGGATAATCGCCCTTGGTCGGCAGCACCCAAAGATCACCACGACGGATGATTTCAAGCGCGCCATCATGCCGGCGCACCTCAATCCGTGCAGCATTGGGCAGGCGCTGCGCCAGGCCCGGAAAGGCTAGTCCGCCCGTGCCCACTGGCGGCGCTGGCGGTGCCGGTGGCTTGATCAGCAAAGCACCGGCCATGGCAATGACCGCCGCACTACCAAGCAAAATCAGGGAACGTCTCTGCATGTCTGTTCCCTTTTTTCAGTGCCGCGCCGCGGCGCGGCGGCGCGTACGCAGAACACCCATCACCAGCGCCAGGATTGTCAGCAGCACCGGCACGGCGGCGATGTTGAGGATGCGGAGCCGCGTCTCAAGCCCTTCAATATCGCGCCTGAGGTCAAGCTGCACCGCACGCAATTGCTGACGAGTGCGGAGAATCTCCTCCCGCGCCGCATCAATTTCGGCGCGCTGTTCGGCGCTGATCACGGCATTGGTCTGGCCGCGTTCACCGCCCTGCGGGCCTTGGCGCAATTCGCGCAAGCGCTTTTCGGTCGCTTCCAGGCGCTGAGTCAGTTCCCGTTCCGTCTGGCGAAAACGCGCTTCCGCATCACGGCGAATATCATCCACCACCTCAAACGGGCGGAGCGATTCACCGCGTGAGCGGAGCGAGATCAGTGCATCACCGCCGGCCATGGTATCCACCAGATTCGCAATCAGTGCGCCATTGTCGCTGAAAGGTGTCGCCACCTGCTGGCCAAAGAAATCCTGCACGCGCACCCAGAAGCGATCTTCCAGCACATCCGCATCATGTATGACGATGATATTGGCGGCCCCTTCACTCCGCGTGCGATGCGCCGGGAAATCCGCAGGGCGTTCTGCGCCTTGCGGCGGCGGTGGCGGGCCATCCGGGAAGGCAGTGCTGACTTCGCCGCGCAGCCGTGCTGCCAGCACGCGGGTTTGCCCATCGGGTCGGAAATCCGCCAGCAATTGCGTGGGGTTCGGGTTGTCGCGGACCTTCGCCGCATCCGCTTCCATGCTGCGCGGGCTTGAGGTGATGAGCGGCGTGAATTCCACCCGCGCACCATCCTTCCGCCGCAGGAAACCAGCCGAGGCAAAAGTCACCTGGTTAAGCTGCGCGGTCGCCACTTCCCCCTGCGCGATGGAATCGCCCTGCGCATTGAACCAGGCAACGTAATCCACCGCCTGCACCCGGTCCTGCGGATTGGCGCGCACGCGCCAGGCGCCGCGCAAATCCAGCACCACTCTATCGGTGGGCGCTTCAATGCCCCAGGCATTGGTCAGGCGTTCCAGGCTTGATGCCGTATTGGCCGGCGGGCGACCTCCGGGGCCGGGGCGAGATGCCTGGCCTTCGGAATGCGGGTCAATCAGCAGGATAAGCTTGCCGCCACGCAGCACGAATTGATCCACGGCATATTGCGCGGCATCCGAAAGCCCTTGTGGATGCGCCAGAATCATCACCTGGATATCGTTTTCAATCACCTGCGCATCCAGGGCCACATCGCGCAAAGTGAAGAATTGTCTGAGGCTATTCATCACCGCGAAAGGCTGGCCCATGGCGGCCTGGCGCATCATCATCGCACGCGGGTCGCCATTCAAAGGCAAGGGCGACATCACGCCAATCACCGGGCGGCGCGGGTTCGACAATTCATAGACCAGCCGCGTCAGATCAAATTCCAAGAAGCGTTCGCGGTCCGGCTGGAAGAAGGGGATGTTGCGTTCATCATCCAGCAAATTCGCGCCGACCATGCCAAAATAAACCTGCTCACCGGATTGATCCACCGGTACGCCTTGCAGGCCAAAAGCGAGTGCCCGGTCTTCGGTTTCGCTGAAGGGCTCCGGGTCCAGCACTTCAAGCCTGAGCTTGCCGCCCGAGACCGCAGCATATTCATCCAGCATCGCGCGCACGCGTTCCGCATAGGCCCCAAAGGCCGGGACAGCAGTGCCAAGCTTCCGCGAATAAAAAAGCCGCAGCGTCACCGGGTCTTGCAGGCCAGAGAGCACGCTGCGCGTGCCATCCGACAGCGTGTAGAGTTTTTGCGCTGTGAGATCGAGCCGCGCGCGCGGCGCGAAACGCTCCACCAGCATATTGACGCCGATGGCAAGTGCCAGCGCCGCCACCACGCCAAGCGCCGAGGACCAGATGCGCCGCGTGCCGGGCTTTGCCTTCATTTGATCAGCCATGGTCTAGTCAGCCTTCCGGTGGTCAAGCACCACCGCATTCACGAAAAGCCAGAACCCGATGAAGGACGCAAAAAACACCATATCACGCAGCGCAATCACACCGCGCGTGAGGCCATTGAAGCGTTCCGTGAGCGATAGCGCGCGCGCGACCTCCGCCAATACCGGCATGCGCTGGCTCAGGAAATCCGTCACCAAGGCGCTGCCGGCGACAGCGAACAGGAAACAAACGGCGACGGCCAGCACAAAGGCGATCACCTGGTTCTTGGTCATGGCCGACATGGCGGAACCAATTGCAAGGTAAGCGCCCGCCATCAGCAGGCAGGCGCCATAGCCCGCAGCGATCACGCCATTATCGGGCCGGCCCAGAAAATTCACGGTCATCACCAGCGGGAAGGTCAGCGCCAGCGCGATGGCGCAAAAGGCCCAAGCGGCGAGGAATTTGCCAAGCACTGCCTGCCATTGTGCCATTGGCAAAGTCAGCAGCAATTCAATCGTGCCAAGCCGGCGTTCTTCCGCCCAAAGCCGCATTGTCAGCGCAGGCACCAGAAACAGGAACAGCCAAGGGACGAAGCCGAAGAAGGGGCCAAGATCAGCCTGGCCGCGATTGAAGAAGCCGCCCAGGCTGAAGGTCATGGCACCCGCCATCATCAGGAAAATCACGATGAAGACGTAAGCGACGGGGGTCGCGAAATAGCCGGCCAATTCGCGGCGGGCGACCAGCAGGGCAGCGCGCATCAGGCGGCCTCCTGCTTCAGGGTCAAATCGCGGAAGACTTGCTCAAGCGTTTTGCCGGGCGCTTCAAGCTGTTTCGGCGTGGCATCGGCCAGCACCTTGCCGCGCGCGATGATGATGGCGCGGGTGCAGACCGCATCCACTTCTTCCAGGATATGCGTTGAAATCACGATGGCCTTTTCGGGCGCCATGCGGCGGATCAATTCCCGCACCTCATGCTTCTGGTTTGGATCAAGCCCATCGGTCGGTTCATCCAGCACCAGAACGGGCGGGTCATGCAGCAGCGCTTGCGCCAAGCCTACGCGGCGCTTGAAACCTTTGGAGAGTGTCTCAATCGGTTGCAGGCGCACACCTTCCAACTGCGTCATCGCCATGGCGCGGGCCATGCGTTCATTGGCCTCGGCACCGCCAAAACCGCGAATACGCGCGATAAAATGCAAAAAACCAGTGACGGTCATTTCCGGATAGGTGGGTGCGCCTTCGGGCAGATAGCCAAGCGCACGCTTGGCCGCGACGGGCGCTTCAATGACATCCTGGCCGCAAATGCGGGCCGTGCCGGCGGAGGGTGTGACGAAGCCCGCCAGCATTTTCATGGTGGTGGATTTGCCGGCGCCATTGGGGCCGAGGAAGCCCACAACCTCCCCGCGCTTCACCGTAAACGATACATCATCAACAGCGGTGAAGGCGCCAAAGCGCTTGGTCAGGCGCTCGATTTCGATCAGCGCGGCCAAAGCCTATCTCCCATTATCCTGCCTCAAACCATTATTTCTTGAGTTTGCGCGCCGCGATTTGACCCTTCCGGCGCTGGCTTGCAAGCCCCCGAGAGCCCGCCCTACCCGGCATCCAGCGGCGCCATGGAAAGATCATGGCCGAAAAGCCTGAGCAACAGCCGCGCTGCCTGCCCGCGCGGGGAAGCAAGCGCGGCATCGCGCGTCAGCAGCGCTTCCGCATCGCGATGCGCAATCTGGACGTAGCGTGCGAATTGATCCGGGTCTTCCCGTGCATCAAACAGCCGGGCGCCGGGCAGCCCGGCCTGGCGCGCACCCAAAGCATCGCCGCCACCACGGGATTTCAAATCCTCCTCGGCGATCACGAAGCCATCTTCGGTATCGCGCAGCACCAGCAGGCGCCGCCTTTCGCCATCACTGAGCCCCGGGGAATGCACCAAAAGGCATGATGATGCCTCCCGCCCCCGCCCGACGCGACCGCGTAGCTGATGCAGCGCGGCAAGGCCAAAGCGTTCCGCCTGTTCGATCAGCATGATGGTCGCTTCCGGCACATCCACGCCCACTTCAATAACGGTGGTGGCGACCAGGATATTGGTCCGCCCGGCGGCGAAATCGCCCAAGGCTGCTTCACGCACTGCGACATCCTGCATGCCATGGGCAAGGCCAACCCGGCCCGGGAAATGGCCGGAAAGCTCGGCAAAGCGGTCCTCGGCGGCGACACTGTCATCCTTTTCGCTGCCAGTGATGGCGCGCACCACCCAATAAGCGCGGGCGCCGCGCGCCACCGCTTCATGCAGCCGAGCGACAATCTCTGGCAGGCGTTCCTGGCTCAAGATGCGGGTTGCGATGGGCTGGCGCCCGGCAGGCTTGCCCGCCATGCGGCTGACGGCCATTTCGCCCCACTGCGTAAGTAGCAACGTGCGCGGAATGGGCGTTGCGGTCATGACCAGCATATCCGCGGCCTGGCCCTTTTCCGCCAGCAATAGGCGCTGCGCCACGCCAAAGCGGTGCTGTTCATCCACCACGGCAAGGCCCAGATCCTTGAAGGCCACCCCTTCCTGAAACAGCGCATGGGTGCCGACCACGATGGGGAGTGTTCCATCCGCCAACCCTTGCAATACGCGGCGCCTTTCCTTGCCCTTCACACTGCCGGCCAGCAGCGCCACCGGCACCCCGGCGGCACCGCAAAGCCGTTCAAAACTCCGCAGATGCTGCCGGGCGAGCAATTCAGTGGGCGCCATCAAGGCAGCCTGGGCGCCGGCTTCCACCGCGCGCAGCATGGCCATCAGCGCCACCAGGGTTTTGCCGGCGCCGACATCGCCTTGCAGCAGGCGCAGCATCCGCCTGGGTGCCGCCAGATCAGCATCAATATCGGCAATGGCTTGAAGCTGCGATGGCGTTGGCGCATGGCCAAAGGCGGCCAATGCGGGGCCGCGCAGGCTTTCATCGCCCATCAGTGCCCGGCCCGGCCTTTCGCGCGACCGGCGCCGCACCAGACCAAGGGCGATCTGCCCCGCCAGCAATTCATCATAGCCAAGCCGGCGGCGAGGCGCCTCGGCGCTTTGCGCTTCGGGGGCGTGCAGGGCGCGTAAAGCCTCGGCAAAGCCGGGCCAGGCTTCGCGCTTCAGCAGCGGGCCATCCACCCATTCCGGCAGATCAGGCAGGGATTTCAGCGCCCCATCCAACGCATCGGCCATGTTCCGCCAGGAAAGCCCGGCGGTCAGCGGCCACATGGGCTGCCAAAGCGGGATATTGAGCGGCGGTTCCACCAGCGGGTCCGCATCCAATTCCAATTGCCAGGCGCGCTGATAGGGTTTGAGCCGCCCGGCCACGCGCCGTTCCGCACCTTGGGGGAAGGCGCGCGCCAGCGCCGTGCCCGCCCAAGTAGCGCGAGAGAAGGAAATCAGCGCCACCGGATCAGCGCCGCAGACCGCCGGGACCGTCCAGGGCCCGCGCCCGCCGCGCGCCGGGGCGCCGGTGATGCGGAGTTCAAGGGTTACTTCCTGGCCTTCTGTTGCCCCGGCCAGCCCGCGCAAAACTGGGCGATGCTGCACGCGTTCAGGCAGATGCAGCAGCAAATCCAGCACCCGCCCCCCACCCGCCGCGCGCGCCAGCAATTCTGCCTTGCGCAGCCCGGGCAGACTTTCAATCGGCGCCAATAGCCGCGCGAGGGGGTCCTCGGCGGTGTTGGTCGGTTCGGGGCGGGCTGACAGGATTCCCATCCGCCTCTATATGCCAGCGCCTTGAGACTAGAGCGATATGTCAGACCCAACAGAACTTGACGCCCGGCGTCGCCGGCTTGTTTTTCGCGCCCAGCACCGCGGCACCAAGGAAACCGATATCCTGATCGGCGGCTTTGTCGCGCGCCATATCGGCAGCCTTTCGGATGCCGATGTGACGGCCTTGGAGGAAATCCTGGAACTCTGGGATGTGGATTTGGCCGATTGGCTTTCCGGCCGGCGCCCGATTCCGCCCGAACATGACCACCCGCTGTTGCGCCGGATCATGGCCGAAGCCGGCGGTGGGCGATGAAGCCCATCACCATTCATGGCGCGCCTGAGGGTTTCGATGCCCTGCTGGTGGCGCGTCGTCGGGCGGAGATTGATGCCCCCATCGCCCATGTCTGCCGCGATGATGCGCGCATGGCCCGCATGGCAGAGGCTTTGGGCTTCTTCGCGCCGGAGATTGAGGTACTGCGCCTCCCGGCATGGGATTGCCTGCCCTATGATCGCGTATCGCCCAATCCCGAAATCATCGCCGAACGTGTGGCGACCCTGACGCGGTTGTTGGAAGCGGGCAAACGCCCGCGCGTATTGCTCACCACCGTGAATGCGCTGGTGCAGAAAGTGGCACCGCCTGCGGTGTTTGAAGGCGCCACACTTTCGCTGGCGAAATCCGGTCGCATCCAGCCGGAAAAGCTGACCGAATTTCTGGAAGCCAATGGCTATCACCGCACCGGCACGGTGATGGAACATGGCGAATATGCCGTGCGCGGCGGCATTATTGATCTTTTCCCGGCGGGCGAGCCGGAACCCATACGCCTCGATTTTTTTGGTGATGAGATCGAGGATCTGCGCCGCTTCGATACGGCATCGCAGCGCAGCGGCAAGGTAGTACCCGCACTTTCGCTTCGCCCAGTGGGCGAGGTGTTTTTGGATGAGGCATCGCGCACGCGCTTCCGCAGCGGCTACCGCGAATTATTCGGCGCGGCGGCGGCGGATGATCCGCTTTATGGCGCGATCAGTGCCGGGCGGCGCTATCCCGGCATGGAACATTGGGCGGGCCTGTTTCATGAAAACATGGTGCCCCTGTTGGATTATATGCCGGGTGCCGAAATCAGCTTCGACCACCAGGCTGAGGAAGTGCTGAAGGCGCGGCTTGAGATGATCACGGATCACTACGAAGCCCGCCGCGTGCCTTCCCGCATTGGGGAAGGCGATGTGCCGTATCGCCCCGCGCCGCCTTCGACACTTTATCTGGATGAAGCCGGCTGGGTGGCGATGCTGGCCGATTGCCGCGTGCTGCGTTTTTCGCCCTTTGCGGTGCCGGATGGCATTGCCGCCGGCGGGCGCCCCGGCCCGCTTTTCGCCGAAGCCCGCAGCGCCGGGGAGAATGTCTTCGCGGCCTATGCCGCCATGGTGCAGGGCGAAGCCAAGGCCAAGCGCCGGCCCATACTGGCGGCCTGGTCACGCGGGTCTCGTGAACGGCTTGGCAATCTTTTGCGCGAGAATGGCGTGCGCGCCGAAGCGGCCGAGGATTGGAAAGCCGCGCGCGCGCTGCCG
>CAMCZJ010000108.1 GCA_945886995.1 Asaia bogorensis | reverse complement strand
CAATACGCGCGCATATTGGGTGTTAGTGAATTCGCTCTGGCGGCAGGATCGATTCAATGAAAGCTTTCGGACACTTGAAGCCGCAGTGGCGCGTTTCCCCACAGACGTCTTTTTATTGCAGCAACTAGCTAGACTTTCCGGTGCGGTGTCTCGAGAAGGTGCCGTTCCCATCGCCTATCGGCACGCCATCGGCCTGGCCGAGATGCCGCGCGGTATCTGGGAAGTTCTGATCCGCGCCTTAATCAAGCAGGAAGAATTTGAGGAAGCGGCAGATACCGCGCGCCGCGCCATGCTGCTTTATCCCGCCACACCTGAATTTGGCGCCTTATTGGCTGAGATATTACTGCGCAATGGCACAGGATTGGAAGCAATCACGCAAGATATCGCGGACGTACTCGGGCAGGAAAGCCATGCCCTATCGGTACAGATTGCGCTGATTTCTGGCCTACTCAGCCAGCAAAAATGGGATGAGGCAACAAGCCTGCTGGAAGAACTACGCGCCGATACGGCGGATCAGCCGGAATTGATGCTGGGTTTTGGCATCGCACTGACGGGCAAGGGCGCACATGGTGACGCAGTGGCAATACTTTCCGCCTTGGCAGAAAAACAACCGGATAATCTGCAGACTTGGGAAGCGCTATGTGATGCCCATCGTGAAGCGAAGCACATAAAGGGTGCTGTTGCGGCTTACCGTCGGCTGGAAGCCTTAGGCGCCCCCTTGCACATGATGCGGCGCGTGCAGATCAAGCTATTCGGGGAACAGGTTGCCTGAAAAGGGCACCTCGGCCAGGGCCAACACAGAAGGCCACTCCGCCGGAATGGCTTGATCGAAAACTCACCCAGCCGGGGCAACTTCAGCCTTCTGCACCACCAGACCAATAGATGTGGTCACGTATCTGTCCACCTGTATTTTGAGATGCGGTGTCGCAAAGGGGGGCAGGTCCACATAGGCGTCCATCTGCCCATTTCCCGGGAAGAAATTGAGCGGCCAGGGCTTGTGGCCCTCCTCAATCAGGCGCGCGTAAAGGCTTTCAATATCGCGCCTTCTGAATAGCGAAAGCGTCGGGTGCTCGAAGGTATCTTCATTGGAAGAAAGATTGAATTCGGTTGTATGAATGGCAATCCCGCCTGGCTTGAGCGCCTTCAGACTATTGCGAACAAAATCGAGGCCCTTTTCGATGGACCCCAAATGTTCAAAGCAACAGGCAGACCAGCAGAAATCGAAACCTGTGAATTTTTCAGGGATATCGTTCATATCAGCGAAGGCAAAGGAAACACGCTTTTCGAAGTTCTCGCGGTCGAGCTGTCCGGGCCGCCATAGCTGTTCACGGCTGCTGGCATGCTGACCGGTGGAATCCCAGCCATGGCCGTCAATGGCATCAGGCGGCGCATCGGTTGCCAGCACCTCCATCCCAACCTTGGCAAAAAAAGCGGGTAGCGGTTCATTGCCAACACCGAATCCCAACGCGCGCTTACCCGTGCGCAAAAGCCCTGCCCTATGCAACACCGCAATGATCCAGACGAATTCCCAATTCTTGCGGTGCATATGCAAAGGGGGCAACGCCAATAAATTGCAGATCTTGGTGTGCAATTCCTCACGAAACTGCGCTTCGGTGCAAAGCTGAGAGGTTGGTGCCGCAAGGCTCGGCGGGCGGAAGACGGCCGGAATGGACCGGTTGGCCGGCGCTTCCAGCAAGAATAATGGCGCGGCCCACGGCTTGAGGGTTGAAAGAAAGCCTTTGAATTCGGCGGTTTCTGCAAGGTCACGCCGCAAGGCACCAAGATCGGCGCTGCGGCGGAATCGCGCGATTTCCTTAGAATTATGTGGCTCACGGCCCAGCATTACCCGGATCGCCCAAATGACAGCCCCATTCGAGAGAAGCGGTGCTGCATCAGCCGCCCCCGGACGCAGCGCTTCCGCAGCCTTTACCTTGAGCGCCTTCAGCCTTTCGGAGAGATTAGGCAACGGTGATCTCCAGACAGCGACGCCAGACCGGGGATTTCAACCTGCCTTGAGGCAAATCGCCCTTACAGCCCTCACAACCCACAAGCCGCATCCAGAAACGCCCCATCCAGCGTCCCCGGCGCCGCCGCGCGGAAGCCGCTCCGGCGTGGGCGCTCAGCATGCACGGGTTGCTGCGCATTGCGCCTGGCGAACCACGCCCCTTCCAGCGGGCGCCAGAGCCGTTCAGCGCAGCGATATTCGCCAATGAAACGCACTGAAAGCGCTCTGCCCCCGGTTTCCGGAATGGGGATGGATTCGCGCAGATTGAGCATGATCCAAGCACGGCGCACCGGGCCGGAGATGTTCAATTCGCGTTCCTGGACATAGCCGCTTTCAAACAATTCATTGCTGAAGCCAATGGAACGCCAGCCAACAAGACCGGGGCCGGGTGGTTCAGGAATAGGCTGGGGCTCTGGCGGCGGCTGCGCACAGGCTACCAGTGTCAATGCAAGCAAAGCTGCTGCCAACCACCGCCCCATCACACCCTCCCCTTAGCCCATATTCACCATAATGGTCTTCTTATGGGTGAAATGTTCCAGCATGGCTTCCAGTGACGCTTCTTTGCCAAGCCCGGATTGCTTCACGCCACCATAGGAAAGATTGGCCTGCACCACCAGATTTTGATTGATCTGCACCAGCCCCGCTTCCAGCCGATGCGCCAGATCAAGCCCGACCTTCAGGTTATTGGTCCAAAGGCTGGCGGCCAATCCGTAGACGGAATCATTCGCCTCGGCCAGCACCGCTTCCGGGTCATCAAAGGGCTGAATCACCGTCACCGGGCCAAAGATTTCTTCCTGCACCAGGCGGCTTTCGCGCGTCAGGCCCGTGAAGATCACCGGTTGCAAGAACAAGCCCTTCTTCAGCGCAGCGTCTTCTGGCATGCGGCTGCAGACATGCGCGGTGGCGCCGGCGGTGGCGGTGCCCTCCGCAATGAAGTCCTTCACCTTATCGAATTGGCCTTGGCTGATGATGGTGCCGATATCCGTCTTCTCATCCAAGGGATCGCCCATCACCATGCCATTCACCGCATCCTTCATGGCGGTGACGAAGCGGTCAAAAATCGGCCGTTCCACATAAATGCGCGATGCCGCGGTGCAGCTTTGCCCCTGGCGCGTGAAGCGCATGGAAGTCAGCGCGCCGGAGACCGTTTTGTCGAAATCGCAATCGGCAAAGACAATCATCGGGCTTTTGCCGCCCAATTCCAGCGTGACCGGGATCAGCTTTTCAGCGGCAGCCCGATAGACAATCTTGCCGGTCTCCACCGAACCGGTGAAGGTCACTTTCTTGACTAGCGGATGCGCCACCAGCGGCGCGCCGCATTCGGGGCCAAAGCCGCTTATCATATTGAACACGCCTGGCGGCAGCACGCGGTTCATGATTTCGCAAATGCGCAGCACCGCCAGCGGCGCTTCTTCCGCGCTTTTCACCACCACAGCATTGCCCGCCACCAACGCCGGCGCCACTTTCAGCGCCATCAGCAGCATCGGCACATTCCAGGGAATGATGGCACCCACCACGCCGAGTGGCTCACGCACCGTGACCGACAGCACATTGGGGGCGAAGGGCACGCTTTCGCCCTTCAATTCGCCGCCAAGCCCGCCGAAGAATTCGAAAACATCAGCGACAACATTGGCCTCCACGCGGCTTTCCGTGCGCAACGCCTTGCCGGTTTCAAGGGCAATCAGCCGGCCCAATTCATCCACATGTTCCTTCAGCAGCGCGGCACATTGATGCACCAAGGCGCCGCGCTTGCGTGCCGGCAGCTTGGCCCATTCCTTCTGCGCCTTGGCGGCATTGGTCACCGCCGCATCCACATCCGCCGCATCGCCTTCCGCCGCGCGCGCCACTTCAATCCCCGTGGCCGGGTTCACGACGGCGAAGCTTTTGCCGCTACCCGCCGGGACATAGGCGCCGCCGATGAAATGCAGGCCGGACAGCGCCTTGGCGAGCGCGAAGGGGTCTGCCGAAGGGGCGGCGGGGGTCGGGTGCGGGCGATCCAGCATGGGGGTGGTCCTTTCTCAATTTCCGGCAAGGCATAGCGCCTGGGCGCCCCTTAGGGAACGGGGTCTTGGCGCCCCGGGCAGGCCGGTGTAGCCAACCGCCCGAAACCCCTGCAACTGGAATTACCTGCCATGGCCGCCATTGCTGACATCATCGCCCGCGAAGTGCTGGATTCCCGCGGCAACCCAACTGTGGAGGCCGAGGTGGTGCTGGATACCGGCGCCCGCGGCCATGCCATTGTGCCATCCGGCGCTTCCACCGGCGCACATGAAGCCGTGGAACTGCGCGATGGCGATAAGGCCCGCTATGGCGGCAAGGGCGTGCTGAAGGCGGTGGCGAGCGTTGAAGGCGAAATCTTCGACGCGATCTCGGGCCTCGATCCGCTCGATCAGGTCAAGATAGATGAGACGATGATCGAATTGGATGGCACGCCGAATAAGGCGCGGCTTGGCGCCAATGCCATGCTCGCGGTCTCGCTCGCGGTCGCCAGGGCGGCGGCGGCGGATTTGAACATTCCGCTCTATCGCCATGTGGGTGGCGTTTTCGCGCGCACCCTGCCGGTACCCATGATGAATATCGTCAATGGCGGCAAACATGCCGATAACCCGATTGATATTCAGGAATTCATGATCATGCCGGTTGCCGCCGGCACCATCGCGGATGCGGTGCGCATTGGTTCGGAAGTTTTCATGGCGCTGAAAAAGGCGCTGCATGATGCCGGGCATTCGACCAATGTGGGTGATGAGGGCGGCTTCGCCCCCAATTTGAAAAGCGCGGATGAGGCTTTGGCCTTCATCACCAAGGCCTGCGAAGCGGCGGGGCACCGCCCTGGTGAGGATGTGGTCTTCGCACTGGATTGCGCCGCCACTGAATTTTTCCATGACGGCGTCTATGCCCTGGAAGGTGAGGGCAAGAAGCTCGACCCCGCAGGCATGGTGGAATACCTGGCGGCGCTTACCGCCAAATGGCCGATTGTTTCAATCGAAGATGGCTGTTCGGAAGATGATTGGGCGGGCTGGAAGCTGTTGACGGACCGCATCGGCGCCAAGGTGCAGTTGGTCGGCGATGATCTTTTCGTGACCAATCCGGAACGCCTGCGCCAGGGTATCGAAACAGCGACCGCGAATGCCATTCTGGTGAAGGTCAATCAGATCGGCACGCTGACCGAAACGCTGGAAGCGGTGGAGATGGCCCATCGCGCCGGCTATCGCGCGGTGATGAGCCACCGTTCTGGTGAGAGTGAGGATACGACCATCGCGGATTTGGCGGTCGCCACCAATTGCGGGCAGATCAAGACCGGGTCGCTGTCGCGGTCTGACAGGCTCGCGAAATACAATCAGCTTATCCGGATTGAACAGGGGCTTGGGCCGGCGGCGCGGTATGCGGGCCGCAACGTGCTCAAGCGTTAGGGTGTTCGAACTCCGGCGCCAGAACAGGCCGTATTCGATCTGGCGGAATGATCAGATCGAATATGCTGCTAAACCCCCGGCGCCACCAGCGTGCAATTCCCGGCAGAACGCAGTTTCTGGCAGGTCTGCTCGGCCTGCGCGCGCGTGAGCCCCTTCACCCTTGCGGTGAAAGCATTGCTATTGCCCTGCGCAATCCGCACAACTTCCGCCTGCCCGCTGCCCCCGGCTGACGAACGCGCCGAAGACGCCGCGCTGCGCGCCAAATTTTCTGACGCAAAGCGCCCTAGGCTGACCGCCCATCCATTGCCGCCACCGCTTGGGGGCGGCACCGCCCCGGCACGCCCCAAAGCAGAGGCAGAAGCTGGCGCTGCCTGGGCAGAGCCAATCAGCCCCAGGCCGCCGCGTGCCGGCGCAGCAGCCGGCGCCTGACGCGGCGCGGGCGGTGCCATGGATGCCGAGGCCAGCGCCGAACCACGAGGTTCAAGCCCCGCCCGCCTGCGTTCTGCCGGCGTGAAGGTGCTGCCATCGGGGATCGGGTCCATACGCACGACAACAGGGGCAAGGCTGGCTACCTGCGTGCCGGCGGGCGCGGCAGGCGCTGGGGCGGCGGCTTGCGCCACCTGCATGGTCGCTGGCGGGCTGCGCTGATCACGCAGCGCGAGCATGGTGCCGCCATCCATCCGACGCGGCCCGCGCGGAATATTGGTGCCAATGTCGGCTGCGGCGTAAACCTCAGCCGGGGCGCGGCGGGCCGGTGCCGTGGTGGCAATGCGTGGACCGACCCGCGCTACGTAATTGCGCGTCTCATCCGGCAGGCCGCGATTGCCCCACAAAAAATCCTCCAGCCGCCGTGGCCCAGCATTATAGGCCGCAAGAAAGGCAGGGGAGCCGTAAAGCTGATACATCTCACGCACATAGGCAGCACCCGCCTGGAGATTATCATAGGGGTGATAGGGATCAGGCCCCAGATTGTAGCGCTGCGCCAATTCCCGATAGGTGCCGGGCATCACCTGCATCAGCCCCATGGCGCCAACACGCGATGTGGCGCTGGCGCGGCCACCGCTTTCCTGGCGCATCACTTCGCGGATCCAAAGATCGGGCACATCAAAGCGGCGGGACGCATCGCGGATCCAGGGACCCCAGGGGTCACTCGGTGGGCCGGGCGGGGCAACACTATCCGGGCGATTATAGAAAGGCCCATTGGCATGACGACCACCAACACCATCGGCACATGCCGAAAGCACAGCCAATAGCAGCCCCAAAACTAAAAACCGGCCATAGCCCAGTCGAAACCCGTGCATCCCCTAAACTCCATCGGGTCTGGGATTTATGCCCCGAAACGGCCCCCCATGAACCTAACCGATGCCCCCGCATCCACCAGGCCCAAGCCGTCCCGCTGACCAAGCCTCCGGCTGCTTGAAACATCCGGAAACATAATCGTGACTATCCCGCCTATGCCATTTGAGCAGCACGGGTCAAGCGTTACCCGAAGCCCACAGCATGTGGGGTATTTGCCACGCTAATCATGACAAGATTTAGGCAATCATCTGGCCGAATCGCGGGATGAATCAGGGGCTTCGCGCCCGAAGCTCAGGCGATACTCTCACGCCCGTCACCTATCGGTCACAGGCTGATGATCTTCCCCGCACCAACGGCGGCCAGAAAACTCGCCACACCGGCCCGTTCCACGCCGGGGCCGAGGGGGGCAGCGCCCAAATCCTCGGCCTTCAGCCCGGCCTCACAGACCATGCGCTGCACACCAAGGGCGGTGATGGCCGAAAGCAGCGTGCCGATCCCGGCGACACCGCGCGCGGCCAGATGCGCTTCCCTCGGGTCCTGCAAAAGCGGGCAATCGGCCAGCAGCAACCGGCAGCCTCCATTGGTGGCGAAAAGCACCACATCGCGGCCAAGCGCCGCCGCGCCGCTGGCCATCACCAGCGCGTAATGGGCACGTTCATGCCCGCCATCCAGCAGCAAAATGCCAAGGGGGGGGCGTTTTTCACTCATGCCCGGCAGGCGCCTTCTGCCGCGTTTTCATGGGCGGAAAGATCGTGAATGGAAGCCTCCGGCCCGCAAAGCGCACAGGCCGGGTCGCGCTTCAGCCGCACGGTGCGAAACCGCGCATCCAGCGCATCCCACAGCAAAAGCTTGCCGATCAGCGGTGCGCCAATGCCCAGGATCAGCTTCAAAACCTCGGTCGCTTGCAGCGTGCCCATCACTCCGGTCACCGCGCCAAGCACACCGGCTTCGGAACAGGTTGGCACCAGGCCGGGTGGCGGGGGTTCCGGGTGAAGGCAGCGATGGCAGGGGCTGGCGCCATCATGGCCATGAAACACCGAAAGCTGGCCTTCAAAGCGCAGCACCGCCGCACTCACCAAAGGCTTGCCGAGCAACTGGCAGGCATCGCCCAACAGAAAGCGGGTTTCGAAATTATCCGTCCCGTCGCAAATCACATCGTAATGCGGGATCAAATCCCGCGCCGCTTCGGCATCCATGCGCCGAGCATGGATATCCACGGCCACTTCCGGGTTCAGCGCGCGCAACGTCTCGGCCACGCTGGCGGCCTTGTTTTGCCCAATCCGCGCAGTGCTATGCGCCACTTGCCGCTGCAAATTGGAAAGTTCCAGCGTGTCATGATCCACCACGCCCAGCGTGCCGATCCCGGCCGCCGCCAGATAAAGCGCAAGCGGCGATCCCAAGCCCCCCGCGCCCACAATCAGCACGCGGGCCGCGCGCAGCTTGGCTTGGCCGATCGCGCCCACTTCGCTGAGCAGGATATGGCGGGAATAGCGCTGCAATTCCGCGCGGGAGAAGGAAAGCGACATCACCAACATATGGCCGCGATGCGCCCGCGCGCGCAAGCTTGGTGCTTGCGATGTTGTCCCGCTTGGCGCCTGATGCGGCCATGGATGCTGAGGAGCTGATACGCCGGCTGGCCGCCGCACTCGCCATCGGCCTGCTGGTGGGGACGGAAAGGCATTGGCGCGAAAGGCAGGAAGCCGCGGGGCGGCGCACCGCCGGCGTGCGGACCTTTGCGCTGACTGGGCTTTTGGGGGGTGTCATTGCCGTTTTGGCCTCGGGCCTTGGCCAGAACGGGGGCGCACTACTGCTGGGTTTTGGACTGGCCGCGCTGCTCGCCGCGCAATTGCCCTTCGCACTGCGCGAGGCCGATGCCGAGAACAAGGTCTCCGCCACTAGCTTGGTGGCTGCCCTTGGCACCTATAGCCTGGGCGCGCTGGCGGTGCTGGGCGATATGGCCGTGGCCGGCGCGGCGGCAGTGGCCATGACGGCAATTCTGGCGGCGCGGGATTCCCTGCATGGGCTGATGACGCGCATTACTTGGGCTGAGCTGCGATCCGCGCTCGTGCTGCTTTCCATGACCCTATTGGTCATGCCGCTGGTGCCTGATGAGCCGATTGCGCTGCTGGGGGGCCTCAATCCCGGAAAGATTTGGCGGCTGGCGATTTTGTTGGCGGCGATTTCTTACCTTGGTTACCTCGCGGTGCGGCTGATGGGGCCGGAGCGCGGGCTGGTGCTGAGCGGTGCGGCGGGGGGGCTGGTTTCTTCCACCGCTGTCGCGCTTTCCAATGCGCGGGCAGCTTCGAAAGGCGGCGCGGCTGTGGCCCTGGCGGCGGGCGCGCTGATCGCCGGGGCGGTTTCCTGCCTGCGCACCATCGGCATTGTCCTATTCATCGCGCCGGCTGTGGCGGCGCTTCTCTTTGCGCCCTTGGGTGTGGCGGCGCTTGGCATGGCGTTGGCCGGCCTAGCCCTGGCGCGGCGCGCCAATGCCGATGGCGAACCCGCCGCCGCGCCGGAAAACCCCTTCGAATTGGCTGCCGTGCTGAAAGTTGCGCTGCTGCTGGCGATGGTGGCGCTGGCATCGAAATTGGCGGCGGAAAAACTGGGACCAGCGGCTGTGCTGGCGGTATCTGCCCTGACCGGGCTGGCCGATGTGGACGCCGTTGCGCTTTCCGTGCCGTTGCTTGCCCCCGCCACGCTGTCCCTGGAAGTCGCCGCGCAGTCGGTTTTGGCGGCGGTGGGCATGAATATTTGCGCCAAGGCGGCTTATGCCATGATCCTGGGGGGCGGGCGCTTCGGCTTGACCTATGCTGCCCTTTCGCTCGCAGCCGGCGCGGCGGGGGCAGCCACACTCTTCCTGCTTTGAAGACAACCCCTTGCCGCAAGGGCGCGCTGGCGCCACCCTGCCCCCGATTGCAGGAGGAAGACGCGATGCCCGCCGAAGGCGGCCCCTTGAGTGCCGGAAATTCTATTGTCGATTTCGCCGCGCTGGATGCGATGATTCGTCCGCGTTCCGTTGCCGTGATTGGTGCTTCGGATGACGGCACCCGCATTGGCGGGCGGCCCATTGCCTATATGCAAAGCCAGGGTTTTCAGGGCCGGCTTTTGCCGGTGAACCCGAATCGCCCGACCGTGCAGGGCCTGCCAGCCTTTGCATCTGTCGCCGCTTTGCCCGAAGTGCCGGATGCCGCGATCATTGCCGTACCAGGTGAGGCTGCGATTCAAGCCATGGATGATCTGGGCGCGCGCGGCTGCAAATCCGCCATTGTTTTTACCGCCGGTTTTGCCGAGGTGGATGAAGCTGGCGCCGCCATGCAAGACAGGCTTGTTGCCGCCGCACGCCGGCATGGCATGCGCATGCTGGGGCCAAATTGCCTTGGCCTGTTCAATGCCGCGATCGGTTTTTACCCGATCTTCTCGCTTTCCTTCGAACAGGGCTGGCCCATTCGCGGCAATATCGGCATCGCGTCCCAATCCGGCGCTTATGGCACGCATGTGTTTGCTGTGGCGCGGCAACGCGGGCTTGGCACCACTGCATGCATCACCACCGGCAACGAAGCTGATGT